>NZ_JSYI01000001.1:0-76333 GCF_001023515.1 Diaphorobacter sp. J5-51
GCGTCCCTGATGCGTTCGAAAAGCACTTTTTCAACGGCCTGTTAAGATCGTGGGCGAAGTGCTGTCGGTGGAGCCCATCGCCTGCATGATCCGCAAGGACGATCCCGCCTTCAAGAAGGCCGTGGACGACTCCATCAAGCGCCAGATTGCCGATGGCTCTCTGGCCAAGCTGTACGACAAGTGGTTCATGCAGCCCATCCCGCCGGCCAACGTGAAGATCGGCCTGCCGCTGTCTGAAGCCACCAAGGAAGCCTGGGCGAATCCGAACGACAAGCCCATGGAGTCGTACGAAGTCAAGTAATCGGCTTGCATTGCATCGCCCCTTCGGCCTCTGGGCCCGAAGGGGCGTTTTTTGTTGTTGCGCCAGCGCCGCCATGTGCCGCCGCGGCAACACGGATCGAAGAATAGAAGGGGTGCTCCTATGAATTGGGATTGGCAGGTGTTCTGCCAGGACACCATTACCCAAGAGGTCGGTCAAAGCTGCTTCGGCAAGAACGGCGACATCACCTACCTCGACTGGATGCTGTCGGCCTGGGGCTGGACGGTATCCGTTTCCTTGCTGTCGCTGGCCGTTGCGCTGGTGGTCGGTTCGCTGGTTGGCACGCTGCGCACGCTGGAAGGCCGCCCATGGACGGTGCGCCTGGGCAATGCCTGGGTCGAGCTGTTTCGCAACATTCCGCTGCTGGTGCACATCTTTGTGTGGTACCACGTGGTGCCGTCGATCTTCCCGGCCATGAAGTCGCTGCCGGGCTTCGTGCTGGTGGTGTTTGCGCTGGGCTTCTTCACCTCGGCGCGTATCGCCGAGCAGGTGCGCTCGGGCATCCAGGCGCTGCCGCGCGGCCAGCGCTATGCGGGCATGGCGCTGGGCTTCACCACGTTCCAGTACTACCGCTACGTGCTGCTGCCGATGGCGTTTCGCATCATCATCCCGCCGCTCACCAGCGAGACCATGAACGTGTTCAAGAACTCGTCGGTGGCGTTTGCCGTTTCGGTGGCCGAGCTGACCATGTTTGCCATGCAGGCGCAGGAAGAGACTTCACGCGGCATCGAGGTGTACCTGGCCGTCACGGCGCTGTACATCATCTCGGCCTTTGCCATCAACCGCATCATGGCGTTCATCGAAAAGCGCACGCGGGTGCCGGGCCTGATTGCCGCAGGCGGGGGAGGACACTGATATGAACCTGAATATCGATTGGTCCTTCTTCACCTGGGAGCTGTTCAGCAACTTCGTGATCAAGGGGCTGTACTTCAGCCTGGTGCTGACGGTGATCGCCACCGTGGGCGGCATCCTGCTGGGCACGGTGCTGGCGCTCATGCGCCTGTCGGGCAAGAAGTGGCTGGACGTGCCGGCCACCATCTATGTCAACGGCATGCGCTCGATTCCGCTGGTGATGGTGATCCTGTGGTTCTTCCTGCTGGTGCCCATGATCATCGGTCGCCCCATCGGCGCCGAGGTGTCGGCGGTGGTGACCTTCATCGCCTTCGAAGCCGCCTACTTCAGCGAAATCATGCGCGCAGGCATCCAGTCCATCCCGCGCGGCCAGGTGTTCGCGGGGCAGGCGCTGGGCATGACCTACGGGCAGAACATGCGCCTGGTGGTGCTGCCGCAGGCCTTCCGCAACATGCTGCCGGTGCTGCTCACGCAGACCATCATCCTGTTCCAGGACACGTCGCTGGTGTACGCCATCGGTGCCTACGACATGCTCAAGGGCTTCGAGATCGCGGGCAAGAACTATGGCCGCCCGATCGAGGCCTACCTGGCCGCGGCCGTGGTCTATTTCATCCTCTGCTACGCGCTGTCCTGGCTGGTCAAGCGCCTGCACAAGAAGATCGCCATCATTCGCTGAAGCGGCGTTCCAAGGAATTGCAATGATTGAACTGAAGAACGTTTCCAAGTGGTACGGCAGCTTCCAGGTGCTCACGGACTGCTCCACGAACATCCAGAAGGGTGAGGTGGTGGTGGTCTGCGGGCCCTCCGGCTCCGGCAAGTCCACCCTCATCAAGACCATCAACGCGCTGGAGCCCTTCCAGAAGGGCGAGATCTTCGTGGACGGCGTGGCCGTGCACGACCCCAAGACCGACCTGCCCAAGCTGCGCAGCCGCGTGGGCATGGTGTTCCAGCACTTCGAGCTGTTCCCCCACCTGTCGGTGACCGAGAACCTGACCATCGCGCAGATCAAGGTGCTGGGCCGCAACCCCACCGACGCCAAGGCGCGCGGCCTGAAGATGCTGGAGCGCGTGGGCTTGACGGCGCACAAGGACAAGTTCCCCGGCCAGCTGTCGGGCGGTCAGCAGCAGCGCGTGGCGATCGCACGCGCACTGTCGATGGACCCCATCGTGATGCTGTTTGACGAGCCGACCTCGGCGCTGGACCCCGAAATGGTGGGCGAGGTGTTGGATGTCATGGTGGGCCTGGCCCAGGAGGGCATGACCATGATGTGCGTGACGCACGAGATGGGCTTCGCGCGCAAGGTGAGCAACCGCGTGATCTTCATGGACGTGGGCGGCAAGATCCTGGAGGACTGCTCGAAGGAGGAATTCTTCGGCAACCCCGAGGCGCGCCAGCCGCGCACCAAGGACTTCCTCAACAAGATCCTGCAGCATTGATTCTGCACACCCCCTGAGGCGCTTCGCGCCTTCCCCCACACTCGCAGCGCTGCGCTGCAGGAGGGGGCGCAGCCGGCGGCAGGGCAGAGCCCGGCCCACGGCTGCCATGGTCCGGGGCGCGCCAGTGGGATGGGCCGTGGCCCAGGCTTGCCCGGGTGGCGTACAAAAGCAAAGGGGCAAAAGGGCAAAAGGGCAAAAGGCGCCATTGGCGCCTTTTGCTTTTATTTTGATAGCTGCTAGCGCTTTATGGATGGGTGTTAGAGCCTGATTTGGCTTGAGGCGGTCAAGCCACGCGCCGCAGCCGCGTGCGGCCTTGGACGCTCGCACCGCGCGTGCGGCCGAACAGGTCCTTGGGGTCGTCTGTGGGCACCAGCTCCACATCCACGCCCAGGCCGCGCGCCTGGGCCTGCTGGTACAGGTAGCGCAGTGCGGAGTAGTCCTCCAGCGCAAAGCCCACGGAATCAAACACCGTGACTTCGTCGGCCCGCGTGCGCCCCGGCGCGTCGCCGCGCAGTACCCGCCAAAGCTCGGTAACGGGATGGTCCGCGGGCAATTGCTGGATCTCGCCCTCCACGCGGCTTTGTGGCTCGTATTCCACGACCACGCGCGCCCCGCGCAGCACATCGGGGTGCAGTTCGGTTTTGCCGGGGCAGTCGCCACCCACGGCATTCAGGTGCATGCCGGGCTCCACCATCGCGGGAGTGAGGATGGTGGCGCGGCTCTTGTCGGCGGTGACCGTGGTCACGATGTCCGCGCCGCGCACGGCCTCGGCCGTGCTGGCGGCGCGCTCCACGGTGAGGTCATCGACATGCGCCAGGTTGCGCACCAGCTTGTCGGTGGCGGCGGGGTCCGTGTCGTACACCCGCAGTTCGCGGATGCCCAGCAACGCGTGGAAGGCCAGGGCCTGGAATTCCGCCTGTGCGCCGTTGCCGATCAGCGCCATGCGGCGGCTGCCGGGTCGTGCAAGCGCCTGCGCCGCCAGCGCCGACGTGGCAGCGGTGCGCAGCGCCGTGGTCAGCGTCAGCTCCGACAGCAGCAGCGGATAGCCGGTACGGACCTCCGCCAGCACGCCGAAGGCCATCACTGTGGGCAGTCCGCCGGCAGGGTTGCCGGGATGGCCGTTCACATACTTGAAGCTATAGAGCGCATCGTCAGCCACGGGCATCAGCTCAATCACGCCGCGCGGGCTGTGGCTGGCCGTGCGGGCGGACTTGTCAAAAGACTCCCAGCGCAGGAAGTCGGCGCGAAGCTCGGTCGCCAGCTCGGTCATGCAGCGTGCGGCACCCCGTTCATGCACGAAGGCAGCAAGGGTCGGCAAATCAATGAGGCGTGTCATGGTGTCGGTCCAACGTGTTTCCCCATTGTGGACAGGCCCTGCGCTTGCGGCCAGCCTGCAAACTGCTCAATAAGCGCAAAAAACTGGCGTTTCGCCAGCAACCCGTGGCACTATGCGCAACATGGACGACGTCGACCGCGAGATCATTGCGCTGCTGCGTGCGGATGCCCGCATGCCGGTGGCGGCGCTCGCCGTACGTCTGCGCGTGGCCCGCGGCACCGTTCAGAACCGCCTGCGCCGGCTGGAGGAAGAGGGCGTCATCGTCGGCTACGCCGTGCGGCTGCGCCCCGAGTCGGAGCCCCACCGGATCCGCGCCTGGATGAGCATTGCAGTGCAAGGGAACGCGGCGCCTGACGTGATTCGCGCCCTGCGTGGAGAGCCGCTGGTTGGCGCGCTGCACAGTACCAACGGCCGCTGGGACATCGTGGCCGAGCTGCACGCGCAGAGCCTGGAGGAATTCGACCTGGCGCTCACGCGCATTCGGCTCACGCCGGGCATCGCGCGCACCGAAACCAGCATCCTGCTGTCCACGTACAAGCTGTGATCGTCCCGCCCGAGCGGGCGGTGCTTCATTGCATCGACGAGACGTACGCCACCAGCGACTCGATGTCGGCGTCCGTGAGGAGCTTGGTGTTGGGCGTCATGATCGAATTGGCGCGCGTGTTTGGGCCGTCGCGGTAACGCTTGAGAGTGCTGCGCAGGTAGTCGGTCTGCTGGCCGGCAATGCGTGCGATCTGGTCGTTGCCCCGGCCCATGTCGCCATGGCAGCGAAAACAGTTCTTGCCGAAGATCTCCTGCCCCTTGGCCAGCAGCGCTGCGTCCGCCACGGGTTTGGGAGTGACGGGCTGCGCGGCGTAGAAGAGCACCATGCCGATCTTCTCGTCGCTGTTCATCGCGCGGATCATGCCTTCCATGAACTCGTAGCGGCGGCGCCCGTCCGCGAACTGCCGCACCTGCTCGAGCAGATAGGCCGGGTTCTGGCCCGCGAGGTTGGGTACCGAGGGTTTGGTGCTGTTGCCTCCGTCGCCATGGCAGTTGGCGCACACCGCCGAGACCTTGCGGCCCACCTTGTAGAGTTCGTCGGCCAGCTTGGGGTCCGCCATGGCTTGCTGCAAGCGCGTGTCGATGTCCACCTTGCTGCGGCCGGCCTGGGCCATCGCCGCGGGTTGCCACGCCAGCCCGGCGAACAACGCCAGCGCCAGCATTGCGGGAATGCGCCTTGCCATGGTGTAACCCTTTTTATGAAAAGGGTCATTCTAGAAGGCCAGCTGTGAAGCCCCCGTGGCGTTTTGGTAGTGCAGCGCGCACCTGGACGGTCGATGTCAGCGATCGTTGATGGCGAGCAAGGATTGCGCAAGTTCTGCAAACCCTGCCCCGCGCTCGCCCTGCGTCACATAGCGCGGCAGATGCTGCAGTTGGGGCACGAAACGCGCAATATTGGCCACACCCACGCTGTGCGGGAAGTGCGCAAACATGAGCTGGTCATTGGTGGAGTCACCGATGTAGACCCAGCGCTCCAGCTCGGCGTCCAGATCACGCCCGAACAGCTCGCGCACGATCCAGCGCGCACCCTCCAGCTTGTTGTGCGCGCCGAACCAGCCATTGATGTGGATGCTGCTCACCGTGGCGTTCATGCCCGCGGCATGCATCAGCGCCACCGCCTGATCGATGGCCGCCTGGGGCAGGTGCGTGAATTCACTGTGGTCGATGGCGATGTCCGTCTCGCGCCCCGGCGAGTCGGTGGCGCGCCGGGCGCCGGGCACGGCGGCTTCAATCTCGGCCAGCACCTGTTGCATGCGCGCGAAGTTGGAGGCGCGCGTGGCGGCGTCCTGTTGATACAACTTTAATAGCTGCTCGCGCTTATCGCACGGGGACTGTAGGCCATTTGGGGCAAAATTTCGGGACGCCCGCAGCAGCGCCACCGCACCGTTCTCAGCAACGATGCTGTCCACCGGCCAGGCAGCGGCAAAAGGCTCGCTCCAGCCCACCGGCCGGCCCGTGATCGGAATGACGTGCAGCCCTGCGGCTTTCAGGTCGGCCAGCGCCTGCAGGGCATCGGCGGTGATGGCGCCATCGGTGGTCAGGGTGTCGTCGATGTCGGTGAGCACGCCGGTGATGCACGTGCGCGCCAACTCGTCCCATGAGGCAAGAGGGTGCATGGCGGATGGGGGTCGCGTCAACTGTTCTGCAACGCCAACCCCGCATGCTCCCGCAGCGGATGGAAGTGAATCTTCGGGAACCGCTCCTGCGCCAGCCGTACGTCATATGGGCTCGTGCACAGATAGGCCAGCGTGTCCGCCGCATCGCGCGCCATGCGCATGGGGTAGGCGTTCTCGAACTCGCGCAGTTCGGCCGGCGTGTCGGCGGTGATCCAGCGGGCTCCCGTGTACTGGCAGGCTTCCAGACGGATGTCGCAGTCGTATTCGGTGTTCAGACGGTGCTGCACCACTTCGAACTGCAGCTGGCCCACGGCACCCAGCAGCATGTTGCCGCCGGCCTCGGGCTTGAAGACCTGGATGGCGCCTTCCTCGCCCAATTGCATCAGGCCCTGCTGCAGTTGCTTGGTGCGCAGCGGGTTCTTCAGCACCACGGTCATGAACATCTCGGGTGCGAAGAACGGCAGGCCGGTGAACTGCAGGTTGGCGCCGTCGGTGATGGTGTCGCCCAGCTGCACGCCGCCGTGCGTGGTGAAGCCGATGATGTCGCCGGCGTAGGCCTCTTCCACCGCCTCGCGGCGCTGGCTCATGAAGGTGACCACGCTGGTGGGGCGCAGTTCCTTGGCGGTGCGCTGCACCTTGAGCTTCATGCCGGGCGTGTACTTGCCGCTGGCCACGCGCACGAAGGCGATGCGGTCGCGGTGGTTGGCGTCCATGTTGGCCTGCACCTTGAACACCACGCCCGAAAAGCCTTCGTCTTCGGGCAGGATGGTCTTCTCGACGGTCTGCTTGTTGACGACGAGCGAGCTCTTGCGCGGGCCGGGCGGGGGCGACATGTCCACCACCGCATCCAGCACTTCCATCACGCCGAAGTTGTTCACGCCCGAGCCGAAGAACACCGGTGTGAGCTTGCCGGCCAGGAAGGCTTCATGGTCCCAGGGCGCCGAGGCACCTTGCGCCAGCTCCATGCTTTCCAGTGCGTCGTCAAAGGCCTGACCGAAGCGCGCGCGCAGCTTGTCGGCGTCGGAAAGAGGAATGACCTCGAAGTCCTGCGGGCGCTTTTCGCTGCCGGGCTGGAAGACCGTCATGCTTTGCGTGCGCAGGTTGATGATGCCGCCGAAGCTCTTGCCCTGGCCCACGGGCCAGGTGATGGGGCAGCAGGGCATGCCCAGCTCACGCTCCACCTCGTCGAGGATGTCCAGCGGGTCGCGCACCTCGCGGTCCATCTTGTTGACGAAGGTGATGATGGGCGTGTCGCGCTGGCGGCAGACCTCGATCAGGCGGCGCGTCTGCGCCTCCACGCCGTTGGCCGCGTCGATCACCATCAGGGCCGAATCGACGGCCGTGAGCACGCGGTAGGTGTCTTCCGAGAAGTCCTTGTGGCCCGGCGTGTCCAGCAGGTTGATGACATGGTCGCGGTAGCTCATCTGCATCACGCTCGACGCCACCGAGATGCCGCGCTGCTTCTCGATCTCCATCCAGTCGGACGTGGCGTGGCGGCTGGCCTTGCGGCCCTTCACGGCGCCGGCGATCTGGATGGCGCCGGAGAACAGCAGCAGCTTTTCCGTCAGCGTGGTCTTGCCGGCGTCGGGGTGGGAGATGATGGCAAAAGTCCGGCGGCGCCGGGTTTCTGGGGCGTACGACACAGTGATTCTGGGTGAGGGCCGCGCGGTGCGCTGCGGCCGGTGCGAGAAGAGGCGGGCGCACCCTGCGGGAGCGCCCTGGCATTGGGCGGGGATTCTACGGCGCGGCGCGTGGTGCGGGGGCGCCGGTATAATCTTGCACTTTCCGAGGAGCGTTGCAGCGTCCCCAGCACGGCGGGGCGCGAGGCTCGGAAGTCATACCCAGCAACGACGCTCACCCACGCCTTGCGGTGCGGTGAGCCCCATCCCCCAGGCGCGGTTTTTTCAGATACCCATCAAGGAAACCACCATGAGCGCTGTTCTCAAGTCCCCAGCCGACTCCGCGATTGCCGATATCTCCCTGGCCGACTGGGGCCGCAAGGAAATCCGCATTGCCGAGACCGAGATGCCCGGCCTGATGGCCATCCGCGAGGAATTCGCGGCCAAGCAGCCCCTGAAGGGCGCACGCATCACCGGCTCGCTGCACATGACCATCCAGACGGCCGTGCTGATCGAGACCCTCAAGGCCCTGGGCGCCGACGTGCGCTGGGCCTCGTGCAACATCTTCTCCACGCAGGACCACGCCGCCGCCGCGATTGCCGCCACGGGCACGCCGGTGTTCGCCATCAAGGGCGAAACCCTGGTGGACTACTGGGACTACACCCACCGCATCTTCGACTTCGGCCCCAAGGGCAGCGAGGGCGAAGGCCCGAACATGATCCTGGACGATGGCGGCGACGCCACGCTGCTGATGCACCTGGGCAAGCGCGCTGAAAAGGACGCTTCCGTGCTGGCCCACCCCGGCAGCGAGGAAGAGCGCATCCTGTTCGCCGCCATCAAGGCCAAGCTGGCCGAGGACAGCACCTGGTACAGCCGCAAGAGCGCCCAGATCATCGGCGTGACCGAAGAGACCACCACCGGCGTGCACCGCCTCAAGGAAATGTCGGCCAAGGGCACGCTGCTGTTCCGTGCGATCAACGTGAACGATTCGGTGACCAAGTCCAAATTCGACAACCTGTACGGCTGCCGCGAGTCGCTGGTGGACGGCATCAAGCGCGCCACCGACGTGATGATTGCCGGCAAGGTGGCCGTGGTGGCGGGCTATGGCGACGTGGGCAAGGGCTCGGCCCAGGCGCTGCGCGCCCTGAGCGCCCAGGTGTGGGTGACCGAGATCGACCCCATCAATGCCCTGCAGGCTGCCATGGAAGGCTTCAAGGTCGTGACCATGGAGTGGGCCGCCGACAAGGCCGACATCTTCGTGACCACCACGGGCAACCGCGACGTCATTACCTTCGAGCACATGAAGGCGATGAAGGACCAGGCCATCGTCTGCAACATCGGCCACTTCGATAACGAGATCCAGGTCGCCAAGCTCGAAGAGCACTGCCAGTGGGAAGAAATAAAGCCCCAGGTCGACCATGTGATCTTCCCGGACGGCAAGCGCATCATCCTGCTGGCCAAGGGCCGCCTGGTGAACCTGGGCTGCGGCACGGGCCACCCCAGCTTCGTGATGTCCAACTCGTTCGCCAACCAGACGATCGCGCAGATCGAGTTGTTCACCCACCCCGAGGGCTACGACGTGGGCAAGGTCTACGTGCTGCCCAAGCACCTGGACGAGAAGGTGGCGCGCCTGCACCTGAAGAAGGTGGGCGCCATGCTGACCGAGCTGAGCGACGAGCAGGCCGCCTACATCGGCGTGCCGAAGCAGGGCCCCTACAAGCCCGACACCTACCGCTATTGATTGTTAAAAAGCATAGCTGCTTGCGCTTGCCAGTAGTCGTTTTCAGCATGAAAAATTGCTGAAATTGGCTCGCTGCAAGCGCTGCCAGCTATCGATATGAGAGGATAGCGCGATGCGCGCGGACGTATTTCTGGTGGAAGGCGGCTACGCGGCCACCCGGTCGCAGGCCCAGCGGTTGATTGCCGCCGGCGTGCAGTGGCGCCTGGCGCCCACGCTGCCGTGGCAGAAGGTGGCCAAGAACGGCGACGACATTCCTGCGGGGGTCGAGGTGCAGCTGCTGGACGCTGCGGAGGCCAAGTACCTCTCGCGCGGCGGCCTCAAGCTTGAAGGCGCGCTGGCGGCCACGGGCATGCAAGTGGCTGGCCTGCGCTGCCTGGACGTGGGGCAGAGCACCGGCGGTTTCACCGACTGCCTGCTGGCACATGGCGCCGCCCAGGTGATTGGCGTGGACGTGGGCCACGGCCAGTTGCACGAGCGGCTGCGCGCCGACCCGCGGGTGGTCTGCGTGGAAGGCGTGAATGCCCGGGCCCTCACGCCCGAGGCGTTGCAGGACGCCTGCGACGTGGCGCTGTCCGAAGTCATCGAGGACGCGGAAGACAACGACACCCAGCCCCAGGCCCCCTACGCCTGGATGCGCAACGGCGGCATGGTGGACGATGAGTACGACGACAGCGACGACGCCAAGGAGCATGAGATCGAGAGCTTCAAGGCCGAGCGCGCCGCCAAGGCCAAGGCACGCGCCGAGGGCTCATTGCCCGTGCAGCGCCGCCGCCGTCCCGGGTGCGAGGACGTGGACATCACGCCGGCGTTCGATCTCGTCACCGGCGACTTGTCCTTCATCTCGCTCACGCTGGTGCTGCCTGCGCTGGTGCCGCTGTTGAAAGAGCAGGGCCAGCTGTTGATGCTGGTCAAGCCGCAGTTTGAGTTGCAGCCCGGCCAAGTGGGCAAGGGCGGCATCGTGCGCGATGCGCAGCTGTATCCGCAGGTGGAGCAGCGCATCCGTGACTGCTGCGCGGAGCTGGGGCTGCACGTGGTGGCCTGGATCGATAGCCCCATCGAGGGGGGCGACGGCAACCGCGAGTTCTTCATCCATGCAAGGAGGAAGGCATGAGCCTTTCCACGGCCTTTCCGGTCAGCTTTGAATTCTTCCCGCCCAAGACGCCCGAGGGCGCCGACAAACTGCGCGCCGTGCGCCAGCAGCTGTATGCGCGCCGGCCCGAGTTCTGCTCCGTCACCTACGGCGCGGGGGGCTCCACGCAGGCGGGCACCTTCGGCACGGTGCGCGAGATCCTCGCCGAGGGCGTGAGCGCGGCCTCGCACTTCTCGTGCATCGGCGCCACCAAGGACGGCGTGCGCGCGCAGCTCGCCGAGCTGAAAGCCATGGGCGTGAAGCGCCTGGTTGCGCTGCGCGGCGACCTGCCCAGTGGCTACGGCATCGGGGGCGAGTTCCATTACGCGAGCGATCTGGTGGCGTTCATCCGCGCCGAGACGGGGCGCGACTTCCACATCGAGGTGGCAGCCTACCCCGAGGTCCATCCCCAGGCACGTTCGTCTGATGCCGACCTGCAGGCCTTTGCCACCAAGGTGCGCGCGGGCGCCGACTCGGCCATCACACAGTACTTCTTCAATGCCGACGCCTACCTGCGCTTCGTGCAGGACGTGCGCCGCCTGGGGCTGGACGTGCCCGTGGTGCCGGGCATCATGCCGATCATGGGCGCGTCGCAGCTGCTGCGCTTTTCGGACGCCTGCGGCGCCGAGATCCCGCGCTGGATCCGCCTGCGCCTGCAGGGCTATGGTGACGATGTGGCGAGCATTCGCGCCTTCGGCCTGGATGTCGTCACGCACCTGTGCGAGCAACTGCGCCGCGAGGGCGTGCCGGGCCTGCACTTCTACACCATGAACCAGAGCGCGGCCACGTTGGAAATCTGCGACCGCCTGGGGCTCTGAAGCAGCGGGGATGGGTAATATCGGCAGCTTTTTCCCGTCCTCTTCCTCCTATCCCCTGCGCGTTTGCGGTATGAGTCCCGTCATTGCCTCCCTGCTGTTCACCACGCTGTCGCTTGCGATGGCATCGCCCGCGTCGGCGCAGACGCGCTATTCCTGCCGCGACGAGCAGGGCGCCGTCTACACCCTGGCGCGCCCGTGCCCGAAAGGCATGGTGACCAGCGCCGTCTCGGCGGGGCCGGTGGAGCCGCGTGCAGAGCCCCGCAGCTATGCGCCCGCTCCGTCCCGGCGCAGCAGTGCGATGCGCGAGGTGCCGGAATACGAGAGCTACATGAGCGGGCGCTGCCGCACGCTGCAAAACAGCATCCGCGGGGCATCGGCCAACGGCTCCAGCTACGACGTCATCGCAGGCATGCAGCGCGAATACCGGCGCGACTGCAGCGACGAGGAGAGCGATGCCGCCTCGCGCTACTACCGCGAGCGCCGCGAGGCACGCAGCCAGCGCCGCACAGAGCGCGAGCGCGAGGAACAAGCCCAACTGGCGCAGGAGGAGCAGGAAAGCCGCAAGGCGCTGCAATGCGCGGAGTCCAAGCGCATCCTGGCCGCCAAGAGAGCGCGCACCGACCTGACACCGGGTGAACGCAATGATCTGCGCCGTTTTGAGACCAACGTCATCACCCGCTGCGGCGACTTCTGACCCTTTGCATCCCGGCCGCATGGGACGGTGGTTGGCCGGCGTGCTGTTGGCGGCCGTGCTGGCGGGTTGCGCGGCGCCACCCGCCGATGCGCCCCCTGTAATAGCACATGGCCCGTCGCAGGCACTGCCGGGACCGGCGGGCGCGCAGGCGGACAGCCCACCGGACTCCGGTGTATCGGCCCCGCCGCGGGCTCGCAAGGAGGGCAGGGTGCGCTCGGCACCGTCTTCTCCGCGTGAAGCCGATACCGCCATCGAGCGCGGCCGCGAAGACGAGGAAGAAAGCGGCGTGCTGCTCGGGCGCGGGCTGGCCTCCTGGTACGGCGGCAGCCTGCATGGCCGGCGCACGGCCAGCGGCGAGCGTTTTGACCGTGGGGAACTCACCGCCGCGCACCGCACGTTGCCTTTCGGGGCGCGGGTGTGCGTGCGCAGCCTGGTCAACGGCAAGGTGGTGGTGGTGGTGCGCGTCAATGATCGCGGACCGTTCGCGCCAGGCCGGGTCATCGACCTGAGCCAGGCCGCGGCGCAGGAACTGGGCATGGTGGGCTTGGGCATCAAGCCCGCGGAGATCTGGCACATGGGGCCGGACGACGACAGCTGCCCCGAAGATCTGCCGGAGCTGGACCCGTCGTCCACGCCCGCAGCCTCGCCGGCCGCTGCTCCAGCGGGCGCCGCGCAAGCGCGCACAAATCAGGGCGCTGCGCGCACTACTCCCCGCAAGAGCCGGGCCCGGCGGCGCTAAACCACGGCATCCCAGGGATCGTGCGGGCGCCGCTGCCCCGGGGCTTAACCCACCTCCAGCGTGTGGGACGCGTTGCGGTCCTGGGCCAGCAATTGCGCCATCTGCGGCAACGCCTCGCGCAGCACGCCCTGCAGCGTGAAGGGAGGGTTGACCACGAACATGCCGCTGGCCGGCAGGCCGGGCCGGCGCGCGCCTTCGCCGGCCGCAGGGGAGGCCAGTTTGCTGGATTTCACGGTCAGCGTCGCATGCAGCCAGGGCTTGCCCGCCTTCTGGGCCAGCGTCTTGAGCCGGCGCGGCAGATCGTGCGCCTCCGCCCGCGGAATGATGGGGTACCAGACGGCATACACGCCGGTCGCAAAGCGCTTCAGCGCATCCTGTAACAGCGCCTGCACGCGCAGGTAGTCGCTCTTGATTTCATAGCTGGGATCGCACAGTACAAGCGCGCGGCGGGCCGGTGGGGGGATGAACTTCTTGACGCCCTCAAAACCGTCCTCCTGCAGCACGGCCACCTGCCTGCCTGCTTCAAGCTGGGCTATGTTGCCGGCGAGGGAGCGGGCGTCGGTGGGGTGCAGCTCGAACAGTTTGAGCTTGTCCTGGGCGCGCAAGAGGCGCTGCGTGATGAAGGGCGAGCCGGGGTAGACGCGCGTGGCATCGCCCTGGTTGAAGGCGCGCACCATGTCCACGTAGTCCTGCAGCGCGGGTGCCAGGGCGGGAAGAGCCGCTGGCGGCACGAGGCGCAGGATGCCGTCCGCGGATTCGGCGCTGGTGGAGGCATAGTCTCCGTCGAGCCGGTACAGGCCCGCGCCGGCGTGGGTGTCCAGAACGGTCAGGGCCGCGTCTTTCTGTAGAAGGTGTTGCAAGGTGGCAATGAGCACCGTGTGCTTGAGCACATCGGCGTGGTTGCCTGCGTGGAAGGCGTGGCGGTAACTGAACATGCACCCAATGGTAACCAGCGCCATCGCGGGCACAATGCGGGTCCGCTTGGTACGGGAAGTGATGTTTTTGGCAGACAGGATGCGCTTTGTTGCGCGTCGGCCTGGCTGCCTGGCGCATCATGGCGTCCGCTGCGGCGTGCCGCGGTGCTTCCTCCGCTTCCTCGTTAGACTTCGCTGCCCTCGCTGATCCGCATCCCTTGTCCGCAACGCCCTCCATGTCTTCGCTCCCCCCCCGCTTCACGCCCGCCAGCGTCGCGCACCACGTCGACGCCCTCCCGGCGGGCACCCGGTTGGGAGAGTTCGAGATCGTGGCGCTGCTGGGCGTGGGTGGCTTCGGCATGGTGTACCAGGCGTTCGACCATTCCCTGCTGCGTTTCGTCGCGATCAAGGAATACATGCCTGCCGCCCTGGCGGGCCGCGCGGACGGGCATTCGCTCTGGGTGCGTTCCTCGTCGGACGAGCAGTCTTTCCAGGCGGGCCTGGCCTCGTTCGTGGACGAGGCGCGCCTGCTGGCGCAGTTCGACCATCCCTCGCTGGTGAAGGTCTTCCGGTTCTGGGAAGCCAATCACACGGCCTACATGGTCATGCCCCTGTACAGCGGCTTGACCCTCAAGCAGGCGCGCGCGCACATGCGCACGCCGCCCCCCGAGGAATGGCTGCGCAAGGTGTTGTGGTCGGTCACCAGCGCGTTGCGGGTGCTGCACGAAGGACAGACGCTGCACCGTGACATCTCGCCGGACAACATCTTCCTGCAGGACCATGGCCCACCAGTGCTGCTGGACCTCGGCGCCGCGCGGCATGCGATCAGCGACCGGGACCAGAAGCACACGGCCGTGCTCAAAGTCAACTACGCGCCCATAGAGCAGTACACGGACGCGGCACCGCACCTGCACCAAGGGCCGTGGAGCGACCTGTATTCGCTGGGCGCCGTCGTGCATGGCTGTCTGTGCAACGACACGCCGTTGCCCGCCACCTTGCGCGCCATACGTGACCGCATGGTGTCGTTCTCCCGCGTAGCACGCACGGTGCGCAAGCAGTTCGGCGTGGAATACTCGCGTCCGTTCGTCGATGCGGTGTCGCAATGCCTGGCGCTGCAGCCGCAGGACCGTCCGCAATCGATCGACGCGTTCCTGCAGACGATGGGCATGACGGCTGCGCCCGCGGGACTGGACGGATTCGACTTCCGTGCCGAACTGGGCGCCATCTGGGTGGAGCCCTCGAGCAAGGATGCGCAGGGCGTGGCAGTCCCGATGATCGACCTCACGGCGATGTCGCAGCCGCAGGATTCCCGGCCGCAGGCCGCCACCGTTGTGGCGGCGCCGGCTAGCGCGCCGGCAGACCTCATGGTGTCACCCGTGGAGCCTGCGACCGTGTTTGCGGAAACCGTTGCCGATGCGGGCGACACGCAGGCCTTCGCAGATACGCGCGAGATGCCGCAACATGACGCGCCGACCGGTACACGCCACCCGACGCACGCGCGCGCACCCCGCCCCCAGAAGGCTGCACGCCATGCATCAGCCCCCCGTGTTGTCAGAGCAGGCCATGGCGGACGGGCACGCCTGGTGTGGGGTATGGCTGCCTCCCTGGCGCTGCTGGTCATCGCCAGCAGTCCGTGGTGGGGAGGCCGGGAGAGCACGCCGCGGTATACGCCCGAAAACGAGATCATCACGGAACTTGCGTCACCAGCGCCAGCACCGGAGCCGGCAGAGGTGGTGATGGTGTCGCATGAGGCGGCGGACCCCGCGTCCGCGCCAATGGCAGTGCAGCAAGAGGCTGCGTCGGTGGCTGAGGCCCGGCCGGCGGTCGTTTCCAAACCCCGGCTTGTGCGCAAGGCTGCCGAGGCGACCGCGCCTGCCCCAGCGCCCGCCCCTGTGGCTCCGGCTCCCGAGCCAGCGCCGCCTCCCCCTGCGCCGTCACGCCCTGCGGTGCCCGCAAGGGTGCTCGGGCCTGACGAGGCCTGCGAGGCATCCAGTTTCTTTGCTCGCCCGTTGTGCATTCACGAGCAATGCCAGAAGCCGGGGCTGGCCAACCATCCCGTTTGCGTGGAAAACCGCCGCCGGCAGGAAGCCGAGGAGCGCAGGCGACAGCTTTACTCGCAGTAGGGCACTGCGCAGCGGTCGATTTTGTATAATGGCCGGCTTCGCAGCGATTTTTAGGTCCCGCGGCGAAGCGCGACATCCCACCTAAGAGGCTTTCATCAGAAAAGCACCGACCGTGGAAAAGGACCGCCAAACCACCTCTAGAAAAGAGAAACTCATGTCCACATTCAGCGCAAAGCCCGCTGAGGTCGTGCACGAGTGGTTTGTGATTGACGCCACCGACAAGGTGCTCGGCCGGGTAGCCAGCGAAGTTGCCCTCCGTCTGCGCGGCAAACACAAAGCCATTTACACGCCTCACGTTGATACCGGCGACTACATCGTCATCATCAACGCCTCCAAGCTCAAGGTCACCGGCACCAAGTCCCTGGACAAGGTGTACTACCGCCACTCGGGTTATCCCGGCGGTATCACGGCCACGAACTTCCGCGATCTGCAAGCCAAGCACCCCGGCCGCGCGCTGGAAAAGGCCGTCAAGGGCATGCTGCCCAAGGGCCCGCTCGGCTACGCCATGATCAAGAAGCTCAAGGTGTACGGCGGCGCGGAACATCCGCACACCGCTCAGCAGCCTAAAGCGCTGGAAATCTAAGGAGCCTTGAATGATTGGTGAATGGAACAATGGCACCGGCCGTCGCAAGTCCAGCGTCGCCCGCGTGTTTCTGAAGAAGGGTTCCGGCAAGATCACTGTGAATGGCAAAGACATTCAGCAGTACTTCGGCCGCGAAACCTCGATCATGATTGCCAAGCAACCCCTGGCGTTGACCAACCATGTCGAAACCTTCGACATCCAGATCAACGTGCACGGCGGTGGTGAATCCGGCCAGGCTGGCGCTGCCCGCCACGGCATCACCCGCGCTCTGATCGACTACGACGCGACGCTGAAGCCCGCACTGAGCCAAGCCGGCTTCGTGACGCGTGATGCTCGTGAAGTCGAACGTAAGAAGGTCGGTCTGCACTCCGCACGCCGCGCCAAGCAGTTCTCGAAGCGCTAAGCCTCGGCCACTGCCTTGCGTTATGCTGCAGCGCCCCTCGGCGTGCTGCAGACTGCAGAAACCGCCCTTCGGGGCGGTTTTTTTGTTTTTGGGCGTTGCCGCGGGCGGCGACCATCCCACTGAAAGAAACGTGCACTGCCCATGCGTTACCGACTGCTGCGCCGCCGCCTCACGATCTCCGCTCCGCGCGTCACCGTGCGCAGCGCGCTTCCGTGGCCGCTGCGCTGGGCGGCCGTGGCCATCGTCCTGGGCCTGTGCGCGGCCATGACGCTGTGGGCCTTCGACCTGGGCAAACGGATCGCCGGGCTGGACGCGGGCAGCCGGGAGGAATTGCAGCGCCTTCGTGCAGAGGTGTCGCAGTTGCGCGAGCACAACCGTCTCCAGCACGAAAAGCAGGAAGCCGCGGGCAGCCTGCGCATAGCCGAGCAGGCGGCCATGGATCGTCTGCTGGAGCAACTGCGGCAACTCGAAGCCGACAACCGTAGCCTGCGGGAGGACCTGGGCTTCTTCGAGAAGCTGACCCCCACCGGCAAGCCTGGCAACCTGACCATCCGCGGGCTGCATGCTGAGACCTTGGAGGGAGGTGGGCAGTTGCGCTGGCAGGTGCTGGCCATGCAGCCCATGCGCAATGCGCCGGAATTCAAGGGCCGGCTGGAACTGCTGCTGGCGGGCACGCTGAACGGGGCGGAGTGGTCCTCCACGTCTCCAGCGGTCATCCAGCCGCTTCAGTTCCGGCAGTACCGGCGGGTTCAGGGCGTGGCGGCCCTGCCGCCGGGCGCCATGGTAAAAACCGTGACCGCGCGCCTGATGGATGGAACCTCGTTGCGCGCCGCCCAGACTTTTTCACTAGAGCCATAGGGCCCGGCTGCGGACCCGCATGGCAATGACTACTACACCCCGAGGGAATACCACATGTTTTCGCGCAAGAAGCCACCCCCGATCAAGAGCCTGATTGCGCAAGGAACGCGCGTGCAGGGCGATGTGCTGTTCGCTGACGGATTGCGGGTGGATGGCGAAGTGATCGGCGACCTGCGGTCTTCGGCTGAACCCAGCATTGTGGTGGTGTCCGAATCAGCAAAGGTGGAAGGTGCGGTGCATGCCGCCCATGTCATCGTCAACGGAACGGTGGAGGGGCCCGTATATGCCACGGAGCTGCTGGAGGTTCAGCCCAAGGCGCGGATCACAGGTAACGTGCATTACAAGGCCCTTGAAATGCACCAGGGCGCGGTGATTGCCGGGCAGCTCTGCCCGGCCGCGCCGCTGCTGCTGGAAGAAAAGCCCACACTGAAACTGGCGTCAAACGCACAGTGAACGGAGCGCTGGGGGGCTATGCCTTACCATCGAAACAAAGACTGACCCAAGGAGCCCTTCATGAGCGCCGTTGCCGAGAACACCACGACCGAGATGCCCGCCCCCATCCTTTTCACCGACAGCGCCGCCGCCAAGGTGGCCGAGTTGATTGCCGAAGAAGGCAATCCTGACCTCAAGCTGCGGGTCTTCGTGCAGGGCGGGGGATGCTCGGGCTTCCAGTATGGTTTCACATTTGATGAAATCACGAACGAAGACGACACCACCATGACCAAGAACGGTGTGTCACTGCTCATCGATGCCATGAGCTACCAATACTTGGTGGGTGCAGAGATCGACTACAAGGAAGACCTGCAGGGTGCGCAGTTCGTCATCAAGAACCCGAATGCCGCTTCGACATGCGGCTGCGGCTCCAGCTTCTCCGTGGAAGACCACTGACGCACAGCCCATGAGAATCCGCCGCCTACGGGCGGCTTTTTTATGGCTGCGTGGCAGATTGCTCAGGCGGGGTAGATGGCGCCGAGGATACGCTCCCCGCGGGCGCCCGTGACCGCGGGCAATCTGGCTGTCTGGCCGTTGACGCATTGATGCGCCAGCCACGCGAAGGCAGCCGCTTCGACCTGCAGGGGAGGCAGCCCGTGGTGATCCGAGCTTTCGACGCGAACCGTCGGCGCCAATTGCTGTAGGCGCTCCATCAGATAGCGGTTCAGTGCCCCGCCGCCGCAGACGATCAACAGCCCGCAGTCCCGTGCGTGCCGTGACAGCTCCTGGACGCACGTAAGGGCCGTGTACTCGGCAAGGGTGGCCTGGACATCCTGGGGCGCGGCGCCCACGGCGCTGGCCGCAAGACGTGTGGCCAGCCATTGCGGATGGAACAGGTCACGCCCTGTGCTCTTTGGGGGCGCAAGGGCGAGGAATGGCTCGTCCAGCATCGCCTCCAGCAGGGCGGGCAGGACATGGCCGCTGCGTGCCCAGGCGCCTTCGTGGTCGTAGGGCTGCCCCGTATGCCGCTCGCACCAGTGATCCATAAGGGCGTTGGCCGGGCCGCAGTCAAACCCCACGGTGGTCCCGTCGGCCCGCAGGATGCTCAGGTTGGAAATGCCCCCCAGGTTCAGCACCGCCACGGTGCGTCCGGCTTGGCCGAACACGCCGCGGTGGAAGGCGGGCACCAGCGGCGCGCCCTGGCCGCCCGCCGCCACGTCCCGGCTGCGGAAGTCGGCCACGACGGTAATGCCGGTGATTTCGGCCAGCAAGGCGGGCTGGTTGAGTTGCAGCGTGTAGCCCGTGCCATCGAACGCCTGCGGCCGGTGGCGCACCGTCTGCCCATGCGCGCCCAGGGCCTGCACCGCGGCCGCCGTGAGGCCCGCTTGGTCCAGCAGACGGTGGACTACCTTCGCATAGGTACGCGCCAGCGCATTCGCGGCGAGCGCCGCGCGGTGCAGTTCGTCGTGGCCGGTGCTGTTGAGAGCGAGGAGTTCTGCTCTTAAATTAGGAGCTAATGGCGCTGATGCATGCTGGGCTACAGTGCATTTTTGGCCTGAAAAATGCGCGAGCACACCATCCACGCCGTCCAGCGACGTGCCCGACATCAGCCCGATGAACCACCGTGGCGGCGTATCCATGGGCGAAGGGCGTTACTCGGCGCTGGCTTGCAGGATCTGTGCGGCGGAGGACAGCTGCACGCGCATGTTGCCGGCCAGGCGGTCGAATGCCGGGCGTGCGGCGGCCGAGACCGGCTGGGCTGCCTCGCTCTGGCGCGCAATAACCATCGGGTCCTTGTGCTCGCCCGCGACGCGGAATTCGAAGTGCAGGTGCGGGCCCGTGGCCCAGCCGGTGGAGCCCACGGCGCCAATCTTCTGGCCCTGCTCCACGCTTTCGCCCTTGCGCACGTCGATGCGGCTCAGGTGCGCGTAGACGGTGACGTGCTGGTTGCGGTGCTTGATGTACACCACGTTGCCGTAGCCGTTCTGCACGCCGGCGAAATCCACCACGCCGTCGCCTACCGTGCGTACAGAAGTACCGGTCGGTGCCGCGAAATCGGTACCCAGGTGCGCGCGCCAGGTCTTGTGGATGGGGTGGAACCGCATCGCAAAGCCGCTGGAGACGCGGGAGAACTCGACCGGCGACGACAGGTAGGCGCGGCGCATGCTCTCGCCGTCCAGCGTGTAGTACGAGCCCTTGGTGGCTCCCGGCTCCTGGAACCAGACGGCGCTGTGGGTCTTGTCGCCATTGTGGAACTCGGCGCTCAGCACGCGGCCGCTGCGCAGGGGCTCGCCATCTGCCTCCAGGGTTTCATACACCACCGAGAAGCGGTCTTCCTTGCGCAGGGCGCGCCGGAAGTCGATGTCACCGGAGAACACCTCTGCCAGCTGCACGGCGACGGCGTCGGGAATGTTGGCGGCATCCGTTGCTGCAAACAGCGAGCTGCGGATGATGCCGCCCGCCAGGCGGCTGCCCACCGTCAGCGGCGCCGTCTCGATGCGCGAGGCGAAGCTGCCGTCCTGCTGGCGCTCGACCACCAGGCGCTTGAAGCTCTCGCTGTCGTCGGGGGCCCAGCGCGCCGTCAGGCGGGTGAGGCGGTGGTCGTCGGTCGTCTCGGCGGACATCGAGCGGCCGGTGCGTCCCAGCAGGTTCTGCCGCACGTTGGCGTCACTGCGCAGGAAGGCCGAAGCGGCGGGGTCTGCCACGCCCAGGCGCTGCAGGATGCTCTCGGCGGTATCGGCGCTGCGGGTGACGTCGGAGCGGTACAGCGCGTACTGCGGGATGTCCACCAGCGACGATAGCGGTTCGTCTGCCGCCAGCGACTGCACGGCCTGCGTGACGGTGCGCACGGGCAGGTCGGCCGGGTCGGGAGCGAAGGAAGCCACTGCGAAGGCACCGCCGCCGCCGGTGAGCAGCAGGGTGGCCACGGCGGCGGTGATGCGTTTTGGATGTTTCTGAACGGACTGCTTCAGTTGGTTGAGCAATACCAGGCAGGCGGTCGTCAAGCCGTTGTTCAAGAGTCTTACCCCAGGCGTCTGTGTGCTTCCAGGCCCCGGGCCAGGGTCTTAAAGGGCGGGAGGCACTGTCAATGTCGTAGTGCTGTGGAAGGGAGCGAACGCCGGGCGTACGGGTGGCCCACTAGAATCCACGGCTGGAAAGTGCCCGGAAGTATAGTCGTTGGGGCCCTGGCGGCACCCCAAAAAACCCTTATGAATCAATCTGCTGTTACAACATTCCCGGTGACCGATGGTGTAGGACGGGCGCTTGAAGTCTCCCTGCGCGGGGTCGACGAGCTTCTGCCCCAAGAAGAATGGACCCAGAAACTGGCGCGTTCGGAGGCCACGGGCCAGCCGCTGCGCATCAAGCTCGGGCTGGACCCCACGGCGCCGGACATCCACCTGGGCCACACGGTGGTGCTCAACAAGATGCGCCAATTGCAGGACCTGGGCCACCAGGTCATCTTCCTGATCGGCGACTTCACCACGCTGATCGGCGACCCGTCGGGCCGCAACAGCACGCGCCCGCCCCTGACGGCCGAGCAGATCAAGGTCAACGCCGAAACCTACTACACCCAGGCGGCCAAGGTGCTGGACCCAGCGCGTACCGAGATCCGCTACAACAGCGAGTGGTGCGACCAGTTGGGCGCGCGCGGCATGATTCAGCTGTCGGCCAAGTACACGGTGGCACGCATGATGGAGCGCAACGATTTCCACCAGCGCTTCACCGACGGCAGCTCCATCAGCCTGCACGAGTTCCTCTACCCGCTACTGCAGGGCTATGACTCGGTAGCGCTCAGGAGCGACCTGGAGCTGGGCGGCACTGATCAGAAGTTCAACCTGCTCATGGGACGCCATCTGCAGCAAGAATGGGGGCAGGAGCCGCAGTGTGTGCTCACCATGCCGCTGCTGGTGGGGCTGGATGGCGTGGACAAGATGTCCAAGTCCAAGAACAACTACATCGGCATCACGGAGGACGCCAACTCCATGTTCGCCAAGGTGCTCTCCATCTCGGACACCCTGATGTGGGACTGGTACACGCTGCTGTCGTTCAAGAGCCTGGGCGAAATCGCCGCGCTCAAGGCCGAGGTGGCGGCAGGCCGCAATCCCAAGGATGCCAAGGTGATGCTGGCCAAGGAGATCACCGCGCGCTTTCACAGCGCCGCGCTGGCCGACGCGGCCGAGCAGGATTTCATCAACCGCAGCAAGGGCGGCATCCCCGACGACATTCCCGAAGTCCGCCTGGCGGGCGCGCCCCTGGGCATCGGCGCGCTGCTCAAGCAGGCCAACCTTGCGCCCTCGACCAGCGAGGCCAACCGCCTCATCGACGGCGGCGGCGTGCGCGTGGACGGCGTCGTGGTCAGCGACAAGGGCCTGAAGCTGGAAGCGGGCAGCTACGTGGTGCAGGTCGGCAAGCGCAAGTTCGCGCGCGTCACCCTGGCCTGACGCCCGGCGGGGAGCGACCGCGCTCCCGCTTTGCCAAGCCACTCCGCGCAGTGGCTTTTTTCCATGCCCTTTCAAGCCAGGGCGACGGTGCGTTGCGCCTGCAGCGCCTCGCGCATGAACGGCAGGTAGGCGCGGTCCACCTTGCAGATGTGGTGCACCAGCCATTGCTTGAGGAATTCCAGCGCCTCCAGCATGACCTCCTGCCCGCCGTCAAAGCGCGTCAGCAGATCCATGGCCTTGCGCGTGAAGCCGTCATGCTCGGCCTTATGGACAGGAGTTTCGGCGTAGTCGTGCTGCTGGAACAGCACCTCCTCCACGATGAAGTGGTTGCGCGTGTAGTCCACCAAGCCTTCCAAAATTTCGCCCACGGCGCTGCGGCGCGGGCTCGCCGCGCTCAGTTCATCGTGCAGGGCGTTGGTCAGCGCGACCAGTTGACGGTGCTGGTCGTCGATTTCGGGCAGGCCAAGTTCCAGTTCCGCGGTCCAGGGCATGAAAGGCATACAGGGTCTTCTCTTTTGTCCATTGGTGTTGTCGGGGGCGGGGCATAGCCTGCCGACGGTCGCAGACCTTTGCGTGACAACCCATAAGGGAAGACCATGTCATTCGCATGGATTTGCATGGGCCTTGATCTTCGTCAGACGAAGCGCCCGGCTGCGTGAGCGGTATGCCACGCATTTCTGTGCCCCAAAAGCCCGTTGCGCCCGCCCATTGAGCGCTAAGCGCTATAAATAGCGGAGCAATCGTGCCGTGGCTCAGGAGATGTCGTCGACCAGGTCCGTGTCCGGCACTTCGCCGACGGCTTGGCGCGTGGCTTCGGCCTGCAGCAGCAGCCAGGCGCTGAACGCCTGGATTTCGGGGCGCTGGCCGCTGCGCGGGCCGACGACCAGCCAGTACACCAGCGGAGAGTCCAGCCGGTGGCCCGGCAGCACCTCCTGCAGGTCGCCCGAGGCGAGGCTTTCCGCGATCAGCGGCATGCGCGCCAGCGCCAGGCCCTGGCCGGCCAGCGCGGCCTGCACGATCTGCTGCGCGTAGTTGAAGTACAGCCAGCGCTTGGGCTGCAGCCGCCCCAGGCCGTGCAGTTCGAACCAGCGCCGCCAGGTGATCCACTCGAAATAGGGCATGCGGTGCGCGTCGCCTGCCTCGATGAGCGTGAACTGCGCCACGTCGGCCGGCGTGCGGATGGGCGGCATGCTGTTGAGGAGCCAGGGGCTGGCCACCACCGCCAGTTGCTCGCCAAACAGCCGCTGCGCGCCCGCAGCCTGCGTGCCGGGCACGCTGGAGCGCAGGGCCAGGTCCACGTCGGCCGTCTCCAGGTCCACGATGGTGTCGGTTGCGTCGATGCGGATGTCGATGTCGGGGTTGTCGCGCTGGAATTCCTCCATGCGCGGGATCAGCCACATGGACGCAAAGCTGGCCCAGGTGGTGATGGCCACGCTCTTGCGCCCCGCCGTCTGGCGCACCAGGCGCACGGCCGCGTCCATGCGCTCCAGCGCGGGCGCCACGGCGCGCTGCAGCTGGCCGCCGGCGCTGGTGAGCTCCACGGCGCGTGTGTGGCGCAGAAACAGGGGCACGCCCACTTCGTCCTCCAGCGCCTGGATCTGGCGGCTCACCGCCGACTGGGTCAGGGCCAGTTCCTCGGCCGCGGCGCGGAAGTTCAAATGCCGCGCCACGGCCAGAAATGCGCGCCAATGGCCTACGGCCACGGGCCGGGTGCGCAGATGCGCGATGGGAGGAGCGCTGGCGGGCAAGAGGGGGGAGTTCATGGCAGATTGATGACCATTGGGAATCAAAATGCTAGCGCTTTTTCATCGATCGCGCAGCGGGCTGCTCAGGCAGCGGGAGCACCGCTGGCGGTTGCCGTCCCCCGGGGCATGGGGTGATACCGTGATTGATGCCGTTCCGTAATCGATGAGGCCTTCCGTTTTCATTGGACGGTGCCCGGGTCGCAGTCGCACACTGACGTCACTTCAAAGGGTTTACCAGGAGATGACCGTGACCACCTCGCAAGTTCTGCATTCGCAAGCCTCCAGCGTTCCCGCCGGCGTTGCCGGACCGGAACTGTGCACCATTCCCCAGGGCGCGGCGCGCAGCCTGCACCCCCGCGCGCCGATGCAACTGCGCGTGGTCAGCGGCCTGGCCTGGGTGACCTTGAGCGACGGCCCCCATGGCTGGCGCGAGGATTCGGGGGACCTCATGCTGCACGCGGGCCAGAGCGTGTGCGTGGCCTCCGGCCAGCACGCCGTGGTCGAGCCGATGGGCCGCGAGCCGCTGCAGTTCCAGTGGCGCAGCGCCGCCGCGGTGCGCGCATCGTCACCGCAGCACGCCGCCCCCCGGGGCGATGTCTGCCGCGCCTGACCGTCCGGCTATCGCATCAAACTGGCTGCTAGCGCCCGAATGACAGGCGTTAGCAGCTATTTTTTTAGGAGCAATCAGGGGCGGTGGTGCAGCCGCGCCGCAGAGGGGCAGCGCATGGGCGGCGGGATAATGGCGGCGGGCTGCCGGCCTGGGCTGGCAGGACACGACGACCTTCCACTCTCCACACCTTCATGACAGCACTGGACATCATCATCATGGCCGCGGGCAAGGGCACGCGCATGAAAAGCCGCATTCCCAAGGTCTTGCAGCGCCTGGCCGGCCGGCCCCTGCTGCACCATGTGCTGGGCCAGGCCGCCAGCCTGCAGGCGCGCCGCGTGGTGGTGGTAACGGGCCATGGCGCTACAGAAGTAGAAGCTGCTTGCGCAGGATTGGCGGGCCATGAGGGCACTTTTGACTTGAAGTTCGTGCGCCAGGAGCCGCAGCTGGGCACGGGCCACGCGGTGCAGCAGGCCACGCCCGCGCTGGCGGGCGATGGCACGGTGGTGGTGTTGTCGGGCGACGTGCCGTTGACCCAGGCCGCGACGCTGCGCGCGCTGGTCGAGGCCGGGGCGGGCGAGCGCCTTGCGCTGCTCACCGTGCGCCTGCCCGATCCCACAGGGTACGGCCGCATCGTGCGCGGCGAGGGCGGAACGGTGCAGCGCATCGTGGAGCACAAGGATGCGAACGATGCCGAGCGCGCCATCGACGAGGTCTACAGCGGCATCATGGCCGTGCCCGCGCAGCGCCTGGCGGGCTGGCTGGCGCGTCTGACCAACGACAACGCGCAGGGCGAGTACTACCTGACCGACATCGTGTCCATGGCCGTGGCGGACGGCGTGCCCGTGGCGGCCCACTGCATTGGCGATGCGCTGCAGGTGGCGGGCGTGAACAGCCCCGCGCAACTGGCCGAGCTGGAGCGCGCGCACCAGCGCGCCCAGGCCGCGGCACTCATGGAGCAGGGCGTTCGCCTGGCCGACCCCGCGCGCTTTGACCTGCGCGACGATGCGCGCAGCGGCGCGCGCGGCGAAATCCTCTGTGCGCAGGATGTGGAGATCGACGTGGGCTGCATCTTCACCGGCCGCGTGGAACTGGGCGAGGGTGCGCGCATCGGCGCCTATTGCCACATCAGCAACGCCACCATCGCCGCGGGCGCTGTGGTCCACCCCTTTACCCACATCGATGGCGAGAAGGCCGGCGCCCATGTGGGCGAAGGCGCACTGATTGGTCCCTTCGCGCGCCTGCGCCCCGGCGCGCAACTGGGGCGCGAGGTGCACATTGGCAACTTCGTGGAGGTGAAGAACAGCACGCTGGCCGACGGCGCCAAGGCCAACCACCTGGCCTACCTGGGCGACGCCAGCGTGGGCGAGCGCGTGAACTACGGCGCCGGCAGCATCACCGCCAATTACGACGGTGCCAACAAGCACCGCACGGTGATCGAGGCCGACGTGCACATCGGCAGCAACTGCGTGCTGGTGGCGCCCGTGACCATTGGGGCGGGCGGCACGGTGGGTGGCGGCTCCACCATCACCAAGGACACGCCACCGGGTGTGTTGAGCGTGGCGCGTGGCCGGCAGGTGAGCATCGCGAACTGGAAGCGCCCCGCCAAACAGGCCAAGGGTTGAGGCCATGACCGGCGAGGGCATTCCACCGGCGGACACGCTGGCGCAACTGCGCAGCGAACTGGCCCAGGCGCGCCAGCAGATCAGCGATATGGCGGCGGCGCAGGAGGACTTTCTACGGGGTGTGTCGCACGACCTGCGCGCGCCGCTGCGCCACGTCACCTCCTATGGCGCGCTGGTGCGCGAGGTACTGCAGGAGCAGCCGCCGCAGGTGGACGAGGCGCTGGGTTTCCTGGCCACGATGGAGCAGTCCGCGCGCCGCATGGCGCAGATGATCGACGGGCTGCAGGCCATCGCCCGCGCGCGCAGCGCTGCGCTGCGGCCCCGGGCCGTTGCGCTGACCGTGGCTGTGCAGGACGCTCGGCAGGCTTTGGGTGCGGCGGCCGAAGGCGCGGCATGGAACATTGCGCCGGATCTGCCCGTCGTGCAGGCCGATGCCGAGCTGCTGGCCCAGTTGCTGGTGCAACTGCTGGGCAATGCGGTGAAGTTCTCGCGCGGCGTGGCGCAGCCCCGCGTGCAGGTGCAGGCCGAACCTGCGGCGCAGGGCGGTGTGCACATCACCGTGCGGGACAACGGCGTGGGCTTTGATGGCACGCGCGCGCAGCAGCTCTTTGGCGTGTTCCAGCGCATGCACCGCGAAGCCGAATTCGAGGGCGTGGGCGCGGGTCTCGCGCTGTGCCAGGCGATCGCGCAGCGCCATGGCGCCCGCATCCAGGCCACCGCGGCGCCCGGTGCGGGCTGCACGGTGGCGCTGGAGTGGCCGGCTGCGGCGCGGTAGCGGCCTGCGCTTGCCGCACTTCCCGCCGCCGCGCTCAAGGCATCGCCGCAGGCAGGCCCAGGCGCGTCTGCAGCTCGCGCAGGCGCTGGCGCAGCGCGGTCACTTCCTCGATCAGGTCTGCCGTCAGTGCGGCCAGCTCGGGGTCGGCGTCAAAAGTGGATTCCAGGCGTGCCAGCCGCGCGCGCGCACCACGCTCGCGCTGCTGAATCGCCAGTGCCCGCCGGCCTGCTCGCCTTGCAGCAAGCCGGCCTCCAGGCGCTCCACGACCCAGTCGGGGCCCATGCAGCAGGTGCGTGCCAGGTCTTCCAGCGTGAGGCGGGGCTGCTCGTCCAGCAGCTCGGCCAGGGCATGATCAACAAATGGGGGCGTGGGCATGCTCAGGCTCCTTGCGTAGAGGGCTTGCGGGGCTGGAATTGCGGGAAGGCCTGCGCGAACGCGCGGTAGGCCTGCTGCTGGGCCTCGTTGGTGGCGGGGGGCAGGGCCACGTGCAGTTCCAGGTACAGGTCGCCGGGCGTGGCGGCGGGAATGCCGCGCTCCTTCAGGCGCAGCTTGCGGCCGGGTTTCCAGCGCGGCGGCACGGTCACTTCCACGGTGGCGCCGCCGGGTGTCTGCACCTCGACGGGGCCGCCCAGTTCGGCCTCCCAGGGCGCGAGGGTGACGGACTGGTACACGTCGCGGTCTTCGGCGCGCCAGCGTGCGTCGGGCTTGAAATGCACCTCCAGGAACAGGTCGCCCGCGGGCGCGCCGCCCAGGCCCGGGCCGCCCTGGCCGCCCAGGCGGATGAGTTGGCCCTCCCGCACCCCCTTGGGGATGTTCACCTGCAACTGGCGTTCTTCATTGACCAGGTGGCCGCTGTCGTCCAGCCGCGCACCGCGCAGCGTCAGCGTGCGCTCGGCGCCCAGGTAGGCATCGCGCAGGTCCAGCTCGATGCTGGCGTGGTGGTCGCGCCCGCGCTGCGGTGAGGTTCTGCCGCTTCCATCATGGGCCGACGGGCCCGCGTGCCGGCTGCGCTGGGCGCGGGCGGCGCGGCCGAAGAGCTGCTCGAAAAAGTCGCTGAACTGCGCCGCGTCCATGCCCTCGGCGCCGGGCGTGCCGGTGAACTCGAACCCTGCGTCCCAGTTCGGCGGCGGGCGGAAGTCCTGCCCCGCGCGGTGCGGTGCCTCGCGGCCCAGCGCGTCGTAGGCGGCGCGCTTCTCCGGGTCCGACAACACGGTATTGGCCTCATTCACCTCGGCCATGCGGGCCGCGGCATCGGCCTCCTTGCTCACGTCGGGGTGGTACCGGCGCGCGAGCTTGCGGTAGGCCTTCTTGATGTCGGCGGCAGTGGCGTCGCGTGCCACGCCGAGGATCTGGTAGTAGTCCTTGAACTCCATGCGTCCCTCCATGCATGGCCGGCCCGCAGTGGGCGCGGCCTTGAGGTTCACAGAGTGGAGTCGCTGTCCCGGAAGGTCAAGAGGTCGTGCAGGATTGCTATAAATTCAATAGCTGTTGACGCTTGCTAGATAAGCGCTAGAGGTACTTTTGTTTCAAACTTTGCACGGTGGACCGAGAAGAACGACTTCACGTTGCGCACATTGGCGTCCTGCGTGAACAGCCGCTGCGACAGGGCCAGGTAGCCCGGCATGTCGCGCGTGTGCACGATGAGCACGAAGTCCGGCCCCGGCGAGACACGCCAGCATTGCTGGACCTCGTCTTCGGCGACGGCGCGGGCCTCGAACGCGTCCAGGTGCTCGGCACCCTGGCGGTCCAGTGCAACCTCGACGATCGCAGCCAGCCCGTGGCCCTGCAGCGCGGCCAGGCGGTCGGGCTGCAACAGCGCCACCTGCCGCTCGATCAGGCCCAGGGTGTGCAGCCGCCGCACGCGGCGCAGGCAGGTGGGTGGGGAGACATGCACCTGTTCCGCCAGAGCTTGGTTGCTGAGGGAGGCGTCGCGCTGCAGTAGGTCCAGCAATTGCAAATCCACGGCATCCAGCGAGGAATCAGATTCCATAAAAGTGTGTTTTATGAATAAATATTTCTTAGATTATGGCGGAAGAAATTTTTGTTCATATGCCATGAAAATAAGATCAAAAATTTCTGGATAGGCCGCCTAGCATCTCGCCCATTCTTTCATCGGAGCAGTATTTATGTGCGGCATCGTCGGCGCGGTATCCACCCGCAATATCGTTCCCATCCTGGTGCAGGGCCTGCAGCGGCTGGAGTACCGCGGCTATGACTCCTGCGGCGTCGCCGTGCACGAGGCGAGCCTGGGCGAAATGCCCGCGGGTGGCCTGCACCGTGCGCGCAGCACTGCCCGCGTGGCCGAATTGCTGGCGCAGGTGAACCATGAACACCTCCAAGGCGCCACCGGCATCGCCCACACCCGCTGGGCCACGCACGGCGCCCCCGCCGTGCACAACGCCCATCCCCACTTCAGCCACGGACCCGGTGCCGCGCCGGCGCAGGCAGAGCGCCCCGGCCGCGTCGCGCTGGTGCACAACGGCATCATCGAGAACCACGAGGAGTTGCGCGCCGAGTTGCAGGCGCGCGGCTACGTGTTCTCCAGCCAGACCGATACCGAAGTCATCGCGCATCTGGTGGACAGCCTGTACGACGGCGACCTGTTCCAGGCCGTGCGCGCCGCGACTGCGCGGCTGCACGGCGCATTCGCCATCGCCGTGATCCACAAGGACGAGCCGCACCGCGTGGTGGGTGCGCGCGCGGGCTCGCCCCTGGTGCTGGGTGTCGGTGAGGGTGAGCACTTCCTGGCCAGCGATGCCATGGCCCTGGCTGGTGTGACCGACCAGATCGTGTACCTGGAAGAGGGCGACCTGGTGGACCTGCAATTGGGCCGTTACTGGATCACCACGGCCGATGGCCAGCCGCTGGACGCCGGCAGCCGCCCCGTGCGCACCGTGCACGCACACAGTGGTGCGGTGGAGCTGGGGCCCTATCGCCACTACATGCAAAAGGAAATCTTCGAGCAGCCGCGCGCCATTGCCGACACGTTGCACGGCCTGCAGGGCATCGTGCCCGAGCTGTTCGACGGCGTGGGCCAGCCCGGGCAGCAGGGCGCGGCAGCCTGGCGTGTGTTCAAGGAGATCGACTCCGTGCTCATCCTCGCCTGCGGGACCAGCTACTACAGCGGCTGCACCGCCAAGTACTGGCTGGAGGGCATCGCGGGCATTCCCACCCAGGTGGAAGTGGCCAGCGAATACCGCTACCGCACCAGCGTGCCCAACCCGCGCACGCTGGTGGTGACCATCAGCCAATCCGGCGAAACCGCCGACACCCTGGCCGCACTGCGCCATGCGCAGAGCCTGGGCATGCGCCACACGCTCACCATCTGCAACGTGGCCACCAGCGCCATGGTGCGCGAGTGCGAGCTGGCCTACGTCACCCGCGCCGGCGTGGAGATTGGCGTGGCGTCGACCAAAGCCTTCACCGCGCAGCTGGCGGGACTGTTCCTGTTGACCCTGGCGCTGGCGCAGTCGCGCGGGCGCCTGACCGAGGAGGCCGAGGGCAACTACCTGAAAGCCATGCGCCACCTGCCCGCCGCACTGCAGGCCGTGCTGGCGCTGGAGCCGCAGATCATCAGCTGGTCCGAGGACTTCGCGAAGAAGGAGAACGCCCTGTTCCTGGGCCGCGGACTGCACTATCCCATTGCACTGGAGGGTGCCCTCAAGCTCAAGGAGATCAGCTACATCCACGCCGAGGCGTACCCCGCGGGTGAACTCAAGCACGGCCCGCTAGCTCTCGTCACCAGCAGCATGCCGGTGGTGACCGTGGCGCCCAACGACGCGCTGCTGGAGAAACTCAAGAGCAACATGGAAGAAGTGCGCGCCCGTGGCGGCGTGCTCTACGTGTTGGCCGATGCCGATACCCATATCGACAGCAGCGAAGGTCTGCACGTCATCCGCATGCCAGAGCACTACGGCGCCCTGTCGCCGCTGCTGCACGTGGTGCCGCTGCAACTGCTGGCCTACCACACGGCCTGCGCGCGCGGAACGGATGTGGACAAGCCCCGTAACCTGGCCAAGAGCGTCACGGTGGAGTAAGGCCAAGCACGCCGGCGGCGCGGTTGCCGCCGCCCGGTTGCGGTATTCCAACGATGCCTATCGCCGGCATCGGTGGTTCATTGGTGCAGCGAAAGTCGGGGCAGAGGATCGCCCCGGGTCGGGCGCGAACCGGCACGGGGCTTTTGGTTCGTTCTCAGTGCGCCACAGTGAAGCGCCGGCCGCGGTGTTTCGCGGACTCTGCTTCATCCACCATGGCGACCGCATAGTCCTCCAGCGAGATGTCGCTGGGCCCGCTATCGCACATGATCACGGCATCGTTCGCGGTCCGGTACTGTCCGGTGCGGGTTCCCGGGTGGATCATGGGCGGGGGGCTCAGCACCGTCCAATCCACATCGGGTGTTTCGCGCAGCAGTTTCAGGGCTGCTCGGGCACCCTCGGCCGTCGCTTTCCATTGTTCAGGGAACGACGGTGTGTCGAGCAATTGCACGCCGGGCTCGACCTCCAGACTGCCCGCCCCGCCGACGACCAGCAGGCGGACGCCCGTGGCACGCGCTGCATCGATGATGGAGTGCATTCCTTTGAGGTAATAGCCATATACGTCGGAGTTGGCATGGCCACTGAATGCGCTGATCACCACGTCGTGCCCACGGAGAACCGCGCGCAATTGCTGAGAGTCCAGGGCATCTGCGCCCTGAACCTCAAGGCCCTGCGCGGCGGGGAGTCTTGCGGGGTTGGACACGATGGCGGTCACGTGATGACCGCGCGAGAGCGCCTCTTGGCGGATGGCGGAGCCGATAAAGCCAGTGGCGCCGATCAGTGCGATACGCATGGAATGTTCCTTTCTTTGACCCGCGGATTCGGGGTGCGGGGTCAATGATCCTCTTGCCGCATCGTCAGAAAAAGAGGACAAAAAGGACAATACTGGTATCTAATTCGAACCAATCATGCCATCCCCCGTGGGCGATCTCAACCTGTTGCGCGCTTTCCTGGCCGTCGCCGATGCGCGCAGCTTCACGGCTGCCGCCGAACGTCTGCACATTGCGCGTCCGCAGGTGAGTCTTCAGATTCGCCGTCTGGAGAACGTGCTGGGCGCGGCCCTGTTCCACCGTACGACGCGCACGGTTACGCTCACCGATGCCGGGCAACGGTTGTTCGAAGAAAGCGCGCCTCTCATGCAGGGGCTTGAGCAGGTGCTGCAACACGCCGGATCGCGTGGATCGGGTCTGCGTGGCCGCTTGCGTGTCAGTGCGCCTGTTGAATATGCCGTTCAGGTCATGTCGCCGGTGGTGGCGGAGTTCGCTGTCCGCCATCCCGAGGTCAGTTTGGAACTTGTGGTCAGTGACAAGGTGCAAGACCTCGTTGGCGAGGGCATCGACGTGAGCATCCGTGTGGGGTGGTTGCGCAATTCAAGCGCGCGGGTTGCGAAACTTGGGGAATTTGGGCAGGCGGTCCTGGCGTCACCCGAGTATCTGGCCCGCTGTCCGCGTCCGGAGGCTCCCGAGGACCTGGCGCATCACCGGTGGATCGCGCTGACCTTGCTGCCGGCGCCCCTCACATGGTCATTCACCAACGGGACAAAGGACATCACGGTGCGCATGGCGCCCAAGCTGCGCACCGATTCCGCTGTTGCCTTGCGCGCCTTGCTGCTCAATGGCGCAGGCGTTTCGGTTGGCAGTTTGCTTCACTTGGAGAGTGACATCCGCAGTGGAGCGTTGGTTCGGCTGCTCCCGGAATGGACATTGCCCAAAGGAGGCGTCTATGCCGTGTATCCGCCCGGCACAGCCATTGCACCTGCGGCGCGCGCCTTCGTCGAGCTTCTGAAGGGCGAAATGCTCCGGAGGGCCTGATGCAGGGGTCCAAATCCAACTCGAAGTCTTCTGGTCGAAATCCTCTACCTCCTGTAGTGCGCGGTACTGCGCCTCTGTCAGCAGGGTGACGCCCATGGCCGCGGCCGCTTCGATGGCGCTGTTCTGCGGCTTGTGCAGCTTGCGGGCATGCAGGGCCTGTGCGTCGTAGCACAGGCTCCTGCGCCCGCTCGGGCTCTCCGCCGTGCAATCGCAGAAAAGGTAGGTTCCGTCCGCGGCGGCACTGCCGACGACGTCGGGCTCGCCGCCCGTTGCCTCCATGTCCTGCAGCGCCTTCAGTTTGTTGGCATTCAAGCGTTCATGGACATCGGCCCAGACGACGGTGGGGTGCCGGTGCATGTGGCTCTCGAACCGCTTTTTCAGCGCCTCGACAAGGACGTCACGTTGTGCTGTTTTCATGTCTGCTCCTGGCAACGGCGCCTTCAGCGCCTGGGTGGTGGCTTGTTGCATCGTCAGCGGGCCCAAACGACGACGCATGGCATGTCCAGCGGCGACCTATTTGGGCGCGAGCGCTGCGGGATGCCGAACCCGAGTAGGCTGGCATAGACGTCACGGTTTCACGCCACCGGGCCGGTGCGGAGGTGGGCAAGCAGCCGTTTCACCACCGCACGGTGTGGGGGTGTCATCGTGTCCTTCATGTCAACTCCTTGGTCGGGGGCATGGCCAGGCTGAGGGGCCGTTGACGCGGTTCTACTCCAGCAACGCCCTGCCTCAGGCCGGAAGTGCCGATAAGATTCTGTTCCGAAACGCATCGGACCGAGCCTGTACAACAGGGGCGTGAGCCATTCACAGGAGAACCCCATGACCGTCAAAGCTTACGGCGCCCACGCGAGCGACCGTCCATTGCAGCCCCTGGAGATCGCACGGCGCGCGCCGGGCGCGCACGACGTGCAGATTGGCATTGCCTATTGCGGTGTGTGCCATTCCGACCTGCACCAGGTGCGTTCGGAATGGGCGGGCACGCTGTATCCGTGCGTGCCGGGGCATGAAATCGTCGGGCGCGTGGTGGCCGTGGGCGCCCAGGTGTCGGCGTTCCAGGCGGGCGACCTGGTCGGCGTGGGCTGCATTGTCGACAGCTGCCGGCATTGCCAGGATTGCGACGAAGGGCTGGAGAACTATTGCGGCCACATGGTCGGCACCTACAACGGCCCGACCGAGGATGCACCCGGCCACATGCTGGGCGGATACTCGCAACAGATCGTCGTACATGAGCGCTATGTGCTGCGGGTGCGCCATCCGCAAGGGCAGTTGGCCGCGGTTGCTCCGCTGCTGTGCGCGGGCATTACCACCTACTCGCCATTGCGCCATTGGAAGGTGGGTCCGGGGCATCGCGTGGGTGTGGTCGGCATCGGCGGGCTGGGCCACATGGGCATCAAGCTGGCGCACGCAATGGGGGCGCATGTGGTGGCATTCACCACCTCTGAATCCAAGCGCGCTGCGGCGCTCTCGTTAGGTGCGCACGAAGTGGTGGTTTCCCGTCATCCGCAGGAGATGGCCGCGCATGCCAACAGTCTCGACTTCATCCTCAACACGGTGGCGGCGCCGCACGACCTGGATGCCTTCCTGCGCCTGCTGCGGCGCGACGGTGCGATGACGCTGGTGGGTGCGCCGGCGTCGCCCCATCCGTCGCCCAATGTGTTCAACCTCATCATGAAGCGGCGCACGCTGGCTGGCTCCTTGATCGGCGGCATTCCCGAGACCCAGGAGATGCTCGATTTCTGCGCGGAGCATGGCATCGTGGCGGATATCGAGTTGATCCGCGCCGATGAGATCAATACCGCCTATGAACGCATGTTGAAGGGCGACGTGCAATACCGCTTCGTCATCGACATCGCCACGCTGGCCGAATCGGCCTGGGCCTAGCGGCGATGGGGCGAGGCGCGGCGCGGCGCGCCGCCGGCACGCGGCTCCAGGTGACGGAAGGTGATACGGCCCTTGGTGAGGTCGTAGGGGGACATCTCCAGCGACACGGTGTCGCCCGCAAGCACTCGAATGCGGTGCTTGCGCATCTTTCCGCCCGAATAGGCGATGAGGGTGTGTCCGTTCTCGAGAACTACGCGAAAACGGGAATCCGGCAGCACTTCGTCTACCTTGCCTTGCATTTCAATCAACTGCTCTTTATTGGACACGGAACTCCTTTGAGATCGACGGCAAGAGCCAGCATGGGCATGCCCTTGCCTGGGGGCCTGTGAGGGCACAGGCTGCGGAACGCGCCGGCCGTCCGGCGCGATAGACGAGGTATTGCCCGTCTTTTGCTGCGCTGGCGCGTTGCCGCCTGCGGCAGTGAAATGAAGGGCCGTATGCGCGCTGCAGAACGCACAGTGCGGCGGATCACCGAGGGAAGGGGTAGGAAGCCGGCGCTTGCCGCTGCGGGGATCTGCTTCCCCGGGCGCGCGTAACGCGGGAAAGGATGGGAGTTTAGGACGATTACCTAACCCTTGCTGACCAGTGGTGGATTGGCCCTGCTGGCAGGTGCGACATAAGATCGCTAGAGGGATACGCTGCGGTGAAGACGTTGCCCTACAGGAGCAAGGGACCCGTTGCTCCTGTCATCGCGCGGCAATGTTTACTCCACGTCACACATGACTGTCTCCAGTTCCGATGCTCGGCCCCGTGCGGCCATCCGAGGGGGCATGCCCGTCCGCCTGATGGTGGGATTTGCTTTGGCGGCATTTGCCGCCCTGTTGATCGCCGTGCTCACCTACCGGTCCAACGACGAGCGCGCGAAAGCCGTGGACAATCTCAACGCGACGGTCGAACGGATCACGCAGATCCAGATGGTCTGGTCGCATTTGAAGGACGCTGAATCCGCCAAGCGGGGCTACCTGCTGTCGGGGCAGGAGCAGACGCTGGGCTTGTTCACCGTAGCCCAGGCCGCCGTGCCGGTGGCCCTGGAAAAGCTGCGCGGGATGACGCGCGGGAGTCTCTTGGAGCAGCAGCGCTTCGACCAATTGCAGGGGTTGGCCACGAAGCGCATGACCGAACTTGCGCACATCGTTGCGCTACAGCGCGAGGGCCGGCGCGAAGAGGCCCTGGAGGCCATGCGCGGCGACGGCCAGGCCACCATGGAAACCACCCGCACGCTGGTGCGCGAGATGCTCAACACCGAACAGCAGCAACTGCAGGCCCAGCGGGAGGTGTGGGAAGGAGCGTTTGCCATCTCGGCCTACCTGATGTGGGGCAGTGCCGCCGTGCTGTTGCTGCTGACCTGTGCGTCTGCGGTGATGACCATGGCGGAGTACCGCAGCCGCGAGGTCGAGAACTGGATCAAAGGCAACCTTGTAGGGCTGGGCACGCGGCTGCAAGGTGAGCAGCGCATCCATGACATGGCGGGTGCTGTCATCGGCTATCTGGCGACGGAGTTGGATGCCAGGGTAGGGGCCATCTACGTGACGCAAGGCCACGGCATCTTCGAGCGCATGGGCGGCTATGCGCTGGCGCCCGACACCGGCCCTGGGGCCGTGCGGGCGGGAGAGGGCCTGCTGGGCCAGGCGTTGCAGAGCCGCACTCTTCAGCATGTGCGCCACGTGCCCAGCGGGTATCTGCCAGTGACCTCCGGCACGGGCCAGGCCGCGCCCGCCGAATTGGTGATGATGCCCATCGTGCTCAATGGCGTAGCGCTCGCGGTCGTCGAAATGGGGTGGTTCCGCGCGGTTGCTCCGCACGAGGTTGACTTCCTTGTGCGCGCCGGGGAGCAGTTGGCCCAGGCCGTTCGGGGCGCATTGGATCGCTCGCGCCTGGAGAGTCTGCTGGACGAGACGCAGCGCCAGGCGGAGGAGTTGCAGGCACAGCAGGAAGAGCTGCGCGTCAACAATGAGGAACTGGAGCAGCAAAGCCGCATGCTGCAGGAGTCCCAAAACCTGATGCAGGCGCAGCAGGCGGAGTTGGAGCACAGCAACGCCCAACTGGAAGCGCAGACCGAGCAGCTGCAGTACCAGAAGCAGCGCCTGCTGACTGCACAGGACGCCCTGGAGGCCAAGGCGCGCGATTTGGCGCAGGCCAGTCAGTACAAGAGCGAGTTTTTGGCCAACATGAGCCATGAATTGCGCACACCGCTGAATTCCAGCCTGATCCTGGCCAAGCTGCTGGCCGACAACAAGCAGCAGAACCTGACGGCGGAACAGGTCCGCTACGCGCAGACCATCCACAACGCTGGCACCGATCTGCTGAACCTCATCAACGACATCCTCGATCTGGCAAAGATCGAGGCGGGGCAGACCTCTGTCGAGATTGGCCCGGTGACGGTGGCCAAAGTGGTGGCGGGCGTGATGGAGCCGCTGCGGGCCCAGGCGCAGGACAAAGGCCTGCAATTCAACGCGGTGGTGGAGCCGGGAGTGCCGGCATTCATAACCTCCGACGCGCAGCGCCTGGCGCAGATTCTCAAAAACCTGCTTTCCAATGCGCTCAAGTTCACCGCGCGCGGCGAAGTGACCCTGCGCGTCTTCGCAGGAGACAACGACACGCTGTGCTTTGCTGTGCGGGATACGGGCATCGGCATCGCGCCCGACCAGCAAGAGCGCATCTTCGATGCCTTCCACCAGGCCGATGGCAGTACCCATCGCAAATACGGCGGCACTGGCTTGGGCCTGTCGATCTCCCGGGATCTGGCGCAGTTGCTCGGCGGCAGCATCGCGGTCCAGAGTGCGCCGGGCGAAGGCAGCGTCTTCACGCTGACCCTGCCCGTCACGGCGCCCCTTGCCGGCGAGCCGGGCGAGCGCCGGGCAAAGATGCCAGTGGCGCCGGCGCTTGCCACACGCGCGGCCGAACCACCGCGTGCGAGCCAGCCAGAGGCCCCGGTGGGGAAACCATTTGCTCCCGTGCACGTCCTGCCGGATGACCGGGAGCAGTTGGAACAGGGGCGTTACACCATCCTGGTCATCGAGGACGACCCGCGGTTTGCGCGCATCCTTTGCGACCTCGCGCATGAGATGGGTTTTCAGTGCGTCATTGCCTCGACGGGCAGCGACGGTCTGGCGGCGGCGCTGGAGTACGGCCCCAGCGCGGTGGTGCTGGACATGAACCTGCCGGATTTCTCCGGCCTGGGCGTGTTGGACCAGCTCAAGCGCAACCCCGCCACGCGCCATATTCCCGTGCACGTGGTCTCGGTGGCCGACTACATGCAGGAGGCCATGGAGCGCGGCGCCATCGGCTATGCGCTCAAGCCCGTCAAGCGTGAGGAGCTGGAGCAGGCGCTGCTCCACATGCAGGCCAAATTCACCCAGAGCATGCGCCGCGTGCTGGTGGTGGAGGACGACGCGCGCCAGCGCGAGAGCGTGCGCCACCTGCTGGCAACCGACGGCGTGGAGATCGTGGGCGCCGCCACCGCGCGGCAGGCATTGGACCTGCTCAAGGGCAGCACGTTCGATTGCATGGTGATGGACCTGCACCTGCCCGACCTGAGCGGGTACGAGCTGCTGCAGCAGATGGCCGAGCAGGAAGAGGTGTCCTTTCCGCCCGTCATCGTCTATACCGGGCGCAACTTGTCGCGCGACGAGGAACAGCAGCTGCGCCGCTTCTCCAAGTCCATCATCATCAAGGACGCACGCTCGCCCGAGCGCCTGCTGGACGAAGTCACGCTGTTCCTGCACCAGGTGGAGTCCACCTTGCCGGACGACCGGCGCCGCATGCTGCAGCTGGCGCGCGACCGTGAGTCCACTTTCGAAGGGCGCACCATCCTGGTGGTGGAGGACGACGTGCGCAACGTGTTCGCGCTGTCCAGCGTGCTGGAGCCCACGGGGGCGCGCGTGGAGATCGCGCGCAACGGACGCGAGGCCCTGGAGGCGCTGGAACGTGCCAACGCCGCCGGCGAGAGCACCGTGGACCTGGTGCTGATGGACATCATGATGCCCGAGATGGACGGCTTTACCGCCATGGCGGAAATCCGCCGGCGCCCCGAGTGGCGCCGTCTGCCCATCATCGCCCTGACCGCCAAGGCCATGAAGGACGATCAGGAGAAATGCCTGGCCGCCGGCGCCAACGATTACATCGCCAAGCCGCTGGACGTGGAGAAACTCCTGTCGCTGATGAGGGTGTGGATGCCCAAGTGAGCGTGCGCCAGCGCGAGGACCCACGATATCGGAGCCAACACTTGCCGTACCAACGCAAGACCGCAGAGATCGAGCAGCAGCTGCTGATCGAGGCCATTTACCTGCGCTACCACTACGACTTCCGCGGGTATGCGCAGTCGTCGCTCAAGCGCCGGCTCCAGGCCGCGCTCACGCGGTTCGATTGCGAGACGCTGTCCCAACTGCAGCATCGGCTGCTGCACGAGCGCGGGGTGTTTCCCGCGCTGCTGGACTACCTTACCGTGCAGGTCAGCGATGTGTTCCGCGACCCGGAGTACTTTCGCGCGCTGCGCGAAAAGGTGGTGCCGCTGTTGCGTACCTACCCCTCGCTCAAGATCTGGGTCGCGGGCTGCAGCACGGGAGAGGAGGCGTATTCGCTCGCCATCCTGCTGCGTGAAGAGGGGTTGTTGGAACGCTCGTTGATTTACGCCACCGACATCAACAGCACGGCACTGCAGCGTGCCGAGGCGGGCGTATACGACATTGAGCGCGTGCCCGGCTTCACCGAAAACCATGCGCGCTCGGGCGGGCGTTCCTCGCTGTCCGACCACTACAGCGCCGCTTATGGCCGCGTGGTGTTCGACAAGAGCCTGCGCCGGCATATCGTTTTCTCCGACCACAGTCTGGCGACCGACAGTGTATTTGCCGAGGTGCACCTCATCTCCTGCCGCAACGTGCTGATCTACTTCGACCGTACGCTGCAGGACCGCGCCCTGGGCCTGTTCCGCGAGGCGCTGTGCCGGCGTGGATTCCTGGGCCTGGGGGCCAAGGAATCCCTGCGCTTTTCCTCGCACGCGCCGGCATTCGAGGACTTCGTGGCGCCCGAGCGCATCTTTCAGAAGAGAGGTGACGCATGAGGCAGGTGGCTTCGCCACGCGCGCGCCTGGACGCCATCGCCATTGGCGGGTCGGCCGGCAGCATCGAAGCGCTGGGCGCGGTGCTGCCCGCGCTGCCTGCGGGTTTCCATGCGGCCCTGCTGGTAGTGCTGCACCTGCCGCGCGAGCGGCCCAGCCTGCTGTGCAACATCTTCCGCCAGCGCTGCGCCCTGCCGGTGCGCGAGGCCCAGGACAAGGAACCCGTGGAGCCGGGCACGGTGTATTTCGCGCCGCCTGACTATCATTTGCTGGTGGATTCGGGGCCGAGGCTGTCCCTGTCCGTGGATGCACCGCTGAATTTCTCGCGCCCGTCGATCGACGTGTTGTTCGAATCCGCCGCTGATGAATACGGGCCGCGGCTCATGGCCGTGCTCCTGTCGGGCGCGAACAGTGACGGAGCGCGTGGCTTGCGCGCAGTGCAGGCCGCTGGCGGCGCCACGGTGGTGCAGTCGCCCGACAGCGCTTCGTCCATGGCCATGCCGCAGGCGGCGCTGGCCCTGATCCAACCCGATCAGGTGCTTCCCCCGGCACGCATCGCCGCGCTGTTGACCACCTTGCATAAGGAGGGACTTTCGTGATTTTTGCCCCACCGGCTGCACAGCCCGCGAGTCATCGGACCGGCGCGTGCGTGAAATGCCTCATCGTGGATGACGTTCCTGAAAACCTCGTCGCATTGCAGGCGCTCTTGAAGGATGGGGACGTCGAGATCCTCATGGCCGGCTCCGGCGCCCAGGCACTGGAACTGCTGCTGGCCCACAACGACGTGGCGCTGGCGCTGCTGGACGTGCAAATGCCCGAGATGAACGGTTTCGAACTGGCGGAGTTGATCCGCGGCAGCGAGCGCACGCGGCACATTCCGCTCATCTTCATCACCGCCGGCTCGCGGGACCAGGGCTGGCAGTTCCGCGGCTACGAAAAAGGTGCGGTGGACTTCCTCTACAAACCCGTCGACCCCCACATGCTGGTCAACAAGGCCCGGGTGTTCTTCGACCTGCAGCGCCAGCGGCATGCGCTGGCACGCGAGCTGCAGGAGCGCACCGAGGCGTTGTACATCAACGAGATGTTCATGGCCGTGCTCAGCCACGATCTGCGCAGCCCGCTCAGCGCCATCATGGCCGTGGCCAGTGCGCTGCAGCGCGCTCCCGAGCCCGCCAAGGTGCAGGCTCTGGCGTGCAACGTGCAGCAGGCCGGGCGGCGCATGGGCCGCATGATCGAGGACCTGTTGGATGTGACGCGCGCCCGCCAGCATGGCGGGCTGGCCATCGAGCCTGCACCCATGGACCTGGGGCCGCAGGCGCAGCGCGTGGTGCAGGAAGTCCGTGCCGGCCACCCCGAGCGCCACCTGCGGCTTGAGCAGCAAGGGGATCTGCGCGGCGAGTGGGACGAAGAGCGCCTGGGCCAGATGCTGGCGAACCTGCTGGGCAACGCCATGCACCACGGCACGCCCGACCAGCCGGTGGAGTTGTCACTGGACGGCGCCGCCGCCGATATCGTGGTGCTGCGCGTGAGCAATGGCGGCGGGATTGACACCGAACTGCTGCCCCGGCTGTTCGCGCCATTTACGGGCCGGCGCAACCGGGCCGGTCAACACCAGGGGTTGGGGCTGGGGTTGTTTATCGTGCACCAGATCGTGCAGGCCCATGGCGGGACGATCGACGCCGCCTCGCAGGCGGGGCGCACCTGCTTCACGGTGACGCTGCCGCGGCGCGCGGTGGCGACTTGACAGGACGGGGGCGGGGGGATGCCGGGCCTTCAGCGGCCCGGCAGGTGCCGCCTCAGGCGGGGCTGGCGCTTTGCAGGTGGCTGGCGATCACGTCCAGCAACTCCTCCAGCTCTTCCAGCTCGAACGGCTTGAGCAGGGACCGCACATGCGTGCCCAGCGTGCCCACCCCGTGCTCCAGCGGATAGCCCGAGCACAGCACCACCCAGCGCTGGGGGTTGCTTGCCAGCAGGTGGCGGCACAGATCCAGCCCGCTCATGCCTGGCAGGCTCACGTCGGAAACCACCACGTCGTGCGGCAGGGCCGCATCGCGCTGCAAGGCCTCCTCGGCCGTGGCGCAGGTGACGACGGTGCGGCCTTCTCCCTCCATCAGCAGGCCGATGGTGTCTCGCAGTTCGCAGTTGTCTTCGACGTAGAGGATGCGCAAGTAAGGTCCTTGGGAAGCGGGCTCTGCCGCAGGGCAAAGGGGCATTGTGCGGGGAACGTCTTACGCCGGTGTAAGACAATGTGCCGTTCTGCGAAATTATCGTTAAGAATGGCTACAAGATCCGCCCAGTAAGCGCAAGCAGCTATCAAACATGTAGCATCAGGTGGCCTTGCGCAGCGTGAGGTTGATGCGGCATTCGCCCGTTGCCGGGTGCTGGCCCGGCGCCACCGGCAGCACGCCGTGAAAGCGCAGCCGGTCCACCCCGCCCCAGACCACCGTGTCGCCATGGCGCAGCGGCACGCGCAAGGCGCGCTCGCCACGTGTGGCGCCACCCCACAAGAAGGTGGCGGGCAGACCCAGCGAGATGGACACGATGGGCGCTGCCAGGTCCTGCTCGTCGCGGTCTTGGTGCAGCGACAGGCGCGTGCCGGGGGCGTAGCGGTTGATCAGGCAGGCGTCGGGCACGAAAGCGGCAAAGCCGGCCTCCTGCGCTGCGGCATGTGCCAGCTGCGCGAAATCCGCGGGCAGGGCGGGCCAGGGCTTGCCGGTCAGCGGGTCCAGCGCAGCGTAGCGGTAACCGCGCCGGTCACTCACCCACGACAACGGCCCGCAGCCTGTGGTGGCTACCGACATCGCCTTGCCTCCAGGGGTCTGCATGTGGCGCCACGGCGCTTGGCGCACCACCTGTCGCACTTCTTCCAGCAACTGGGGTGCCTGTGCCAGCGCGAAGCCGCGCAGCAGCACGGCCTGCATGCCCAGCGCCAGCGTGGATGGCTCCGCGGGGTCGTCGGCAAACAGGTCGTCGGAGGGCGCAGGTGGCATGCCCGTAGTGTGAGCCAAAAGGGCCCCCAGCGCTTAACCATCCAGCGCAATGTGCTACTGATAAAGGAGCAATCGTTTGGTCGGTGCTCATCCCCCGCCAGGGATTTCCCTTGTGTATTTCTGCGACTGTGCGCGCTGCCGGCGCTTGCCTATAGTCGCACCAGGAGACAACGCGACAACCCCATGAACATTGCCCACCTGTTGCAGCGCAGCGCGCTGGTGCATGGCGAGCGGCCCGCGCTGCTGGCCGGCACATGCCTGCTGCACGACTACCGTACCCTTGCCGCGCGCGTGGCCGCGCTGGCCGCACACCTGCGCGCGCATTGCGGCGTGCAGCCGGGCGAATGCGTGGCCATCTTCTCGGCCAATGGTCCGCAGTATCTGGAGGCGCTGCACGCCATCCACTGGTGCGGCGCCATCTCGGTGCCCGTCAACTACAAGCTGCATGCGCGCGAGCTGGCTTACGTGCTTGCCGACAGCGGCGCGCGCGTGGTGTGCGTGTCTGCGGCGCTGCACGATGCGGCGCTGGCTGCGGGCGCCGACGCCGCGGCGGTGCAGGTGTTGGGGGCATCCGCCTGGGAGCAGGCGGCGCAGGGCGCGCCGCTGGCGCTGCAGGAGCGCGCTCCCGACGACGTGGCCTCGCTGTTCTACACCTCGGGCACCACCGGGCGGCCCAAGGGGGTGATGCAGACGCACCGCAACCTGCTGGCCATGACCATGGCCTACTTCACCGACGTGGACGACGTGCAGCCCGGCGACGCCATGGTCTATGCCGCGCCCATGTCGCATGGCGCGGGCTTGTACAACTACGCCCACATGCTGCGCGGCGCGCGCCACGTGGTGCCCGCGTCCGGCGGGTTCGATCCGGCCGAGCTGGTGCAATTGGCCGCGGACGTGGGCCGCCTGTCGCTGTTTGCGGCGCCCACCATGGTGCATCGGCTGGTGGAGCACGTGCGCCGCACGGGCGCCAATGTGGACGGCTTCAAGACCATCGTCTACGGCGGCGGTCCCATGTATGTGGACGACCTGCGCCGCGCCATCGACACCATGGGCCAGAAGTTCGTGCAGATCTATGGCCAGGGCGAAAGCCCCATGACCATCACCGCGCTGGCGCGCGAGCACCTGGCCGACACGGCGCACCCGCGCCGGGCCGAGCGCATCGCCTCGGTCGGCGTGGCGCATGCGTGCGTACAAGTGCGGGTGGTGGATGACGAGGACCGACCCGTGCCCACGGGCGAACTGGGCGAAGTGGTGGTGCGTGGCGACACCGTGATGGCCGGCTACTGGCGCAATCCCGAGGCGTCTGCGCAGACGCTGCGCGGCGGCTGGCTGCACACGGGCGATGTCGGCAGCCTGGACGCGCACGGGTTTCTGACCCTGCGCGACCGCAGCAAGGACGTGATCATCTCGGGCGGCTCCAACATCTACCCGCGCGAGGTGGAGGAGGTGCTGCTGCTGCACCCGCGCGTGAGCGAGGTGGCCGTGGTGGGCCAGCACGATGCCGACTGGGGCGAGGTGGTGGTGGCCTTCCTGGTGGCGGGCGAGGGCGGTGCCGTGGACGATGCCGCGCTGCATGCGGAGCTCGACGCGGAACTTGACGCGGAACTTGACGCTTTGTGCCTGGACCACATCGCGCGCTTCAAGCGCCCCAAGGCCTACCGCTGGGTGCCCGCACTGCCCAAGAACAGCTATGGCAAGGTGCTCAAGACCGAGCTGCGCGCATGGCTGCAGGCCGAAGGGGCGGGGCGCGGGCCGTAACAAACCCGGGGCCGGCGCGGACATTGCGCCGCCCCTACCATGGGCGCTTTGCCCCGGCTGGAGCCCTTGCCATGACCCAACCCGTCTCCCTTAAGATCGACTTCGTCTCCGACGTGTCATGCCCCTGGTGCGCCATCGGCCTGCACGCGCTGGAGCAGGCCGCGAAGCGGCTGGACGGCGAGGTGGCGCTGGATCTGCACTTTCAGCCCTTCGAGCTGAACCCGCAGATGGGCCCCGAGGGCCAGGACATCGGCGAACACCTGCAGCAAAAGTACGGCGCCACGCCGGAGCAATCACAGCAAAACCGCGAGGCCATCGCCGCGCGCGGCGCGCAGTTGGGCTTTACCTTCAACATGGACCGGCGCGGCCGCATCTACAACACTTTCGACGCGCACCGCCTGCTGCACTGGCTGGAGGAAGAGGGCACGCCGGAGCAGCAGGGCGCGCTCAAACATGCGCTGTTCACCGCGTATTTCACGCAGGGCGAGAACCCTGGCGACCACGGCGTGCTGCTGCGGCTGGTAGCGCAGCTGGGGCTGGACGAGGCGCGCGCCCGCGCCGTGCTGGCGTCCCAGGAATATGCCGAGGCGGTGCGCGAGCGCGAGGCCTTCTACCAGGGTCACGGCATCCATTCGGTGCCGGCGGTGATCATCAACGACCGCCATTTGATCCAGGGCGGCCAGCCGGTCGAGGTGTTCGAGCAGGCGCTGCGGCAGATCGCACAGCAGGCTTGATGCTCTTTTATTGATAGCTGGTAGCGCTTGCCCATCAAGCGCTGCAGCCTGTTTTGGCTTGAAACCTGTCAGCGCAGCGGGATCGGCGTGCCCCGGTCCACGGGCACGGCCGTCACGCTGTTTTGCGGCGAGCCGTCGATGAGCTTCTCGGAGTAGGTCAGGTACACCAGCGTGTTGCGCTTGGCGTCCACCATGCGCACCACGCGCAGGCGCTTGAACAGGATGGACATGCGTTCGCTGAACACTTCCTGCTGCGCCTTGAGCGGCTGCATGAAGGTGATGGGCCCGACCTGGCGGCAGGCGATGGAGGCCTCGGCGCGGTCCTCGGCCAGGCCCAGCGTCCCTTTGATGCCGCCGGTGCGCGCACGCGACACATAGCAGGTCACGCCCTGCACAGCGGGGTCGTCATAGGCCTCCACGATGATGTCGTGGTCGCGGCCGATCCACTGGAAGGCGGTATCCACGGTGCCGATCTTCTCGGCCTGGGCCGCGGCCGGCCCGGCAGCCAAGCCCAGGGCGCATGCCAGCAGGGCCAGGCTTGCCATGCCCGCGCGCAGGCCGCCGCGCGCATTCATGGCGCAACCGCCGAGGCTTCGCTGCAGCGCTGCGCCAAGTGGGCCAGGGCTTCCTCCACCTGGTCCACCAGCACCAGGCACAGGTCGCCCGGTTGCAGGCGCTCCAGCGCATGGTCGATGGCGAGGAACTCGCCGTGGATCTCGGTCACGTAGCGCGTGCGCGGCGCGCCCTGCAGGCCCTGGCGCAGCAGCGCCAGCACCTCGCCGTCGGCACGGCCGCGCTGGCAGGCGTCCTGGTACAGCACCACGTCGTCAAAGGACTGGCCCAGGATCTGGGTCTGCTCGACGATGTCCTGGTCGCGCCGGTCGCCCGCACCGCTGATCACCACGCTGCGCTGCCGGGCCGGCATGGCCTGCACGGCCTGCACCAGCGCGCGCATGGCGTCAGGGTTGTGGCCATAGTCGGCGATCACGGTGGCGCCGCGGTAGTCCATCACGTTGAAGCGGCCGGGCGCGTTGTCGCTGTCGTTCATGAAGCCGGCCAGGCCGCGGCGGATGGTCTGCCAGGGCAGGCCCACGCCCCAGGCCGCGCCGATCGCGGCCATGACGTTCTCGACCTGGAAGCCGATGGTGCCGCCGCGCGTGATCGGGATCTCGCGCAAGGAGATGGTCTCGCGCCACGAGCCCTCGGCCGCCACGATGGAGTCCCCATCCACGTAGACCACTCGGTTGCCTTGGGCGCGGTGCGTGGCCATGACGGGGTGGTGGCGGTCGGCGGCGAAGAAGATCACCTTGCCCGGGCATACGCTGGCCATGGCGGCCACGTGCGGGTCGGCGGCGTTGAGCACGCCGTAGCCATCGGCGGCCACGTTCTGCACGATCACGCGCTTGAGCACGGCCACGTCTTCCACGGTGGTGATGAAGTTCAGCCCCAGGTGGTCGCCCGCGCCGACGTTGGTGACCACGGCCACCTGGCAGCGGTCAAAGCCCAGGCCTTCGCGCAGGATGCCGCCGCGCGCGCATTCGAGCACGGCCGCGTCCACCTCGGGGTGGAACAGCACGTTGCGCGCGCTCTTGGGGCCCGAGCAGTCGCCGCTGTCGATCTGGCGGCCGTTCACGTACACGCCGTCGGTGTTGGTCATGCCCACGCGCAGGCCGTGCGCTGCGAACAGCTGGCCGATCAGGCGCGTGGTGGTGGTCTTGCCGTTGGTGCCAGTGACGGCCACCAGTGGGATGCGCCCGTCCTGGCCGGGCGCGAACAGCTCGTCCACCATCGGCACGCCCACGTTGCGCGGCTTGCCGAACGACGGGGCCAGGTGCATGCGCAGGCCCGGCGCGGCGTTCACCTCGACGATGCCGCCGTTTTGCTCTTCCAGGGGCTTGAGCATGGTTTCGCAGACCACGTCCACGCCGCAGATGTGCAGGCCGATGGTCTGCGCGGCCTCGATGGCGCGCGCGGCGATCTCGGGGTGCACGTCGTCGGTCACGTCGGTGGCACTGCCGCCGGTGGACAGGTTGGCGTTGTTGCGCAGCACCACGCGCTGGCCCTGCACGGGCACGGAGTCGGGCGTGAGGCCTTCGGAGGCGATGCGCGCGATGGCGATGTCGTCCAGGCGCACCTTGGTCAGCGCCGTGCCGTGGCCCGAGCCGCGGCGCGGGTCCTGGTTGACGATGTCCACCAGCTCGCGAATGGTGTGCTGGCCGTCGCCCAGCACCTGGGGCGGCTCGCGGCGCGCGGCGGCCACGAGCTGGTGGCCCACCACCAGCAGGCGGAAGTCGTGGCCGGGCAGGAAGCGTTCGACCATGATCTCGTCGCCGAATTCGCGGGCGGTCTTGTAGGCGGCCTCCAGCCCCTCGCGGGTGGTGATGTTGACCACCACGCCCTTGCCCTGGTTGCCGTCCTGGGGCTTCACGACCACGGGCAGGCCCACTTCCTGGGCCACCACCCAGGCGTCCTCCACGTCGACCACCGGGCGCCCCAGCGGCACGGGCACGCCGGCGGCGTGCAGCAGGCGCTTGGTCAGGTCCTTGTCCTGGGCGATGGATTCGGCCACGGCGCTGGTGGTGTCCAGTTCGGCGGCCTGGATGCGGCGCGCCTTGGAGCCCCAGCCCAGCTGTACCAGCGAGCCGCTGGTCAGGCGCCTGAACGGGATGCCGCGCGCCACGGCGGCGTCGACGATGGAGCCGGTGGACGGGCCGATGCGCTCGTCCTCGTCCAGCTCGCGCAGCTCGGCGACCACGGCGTCGGCGTCGAAGGGGGTATCGGCCAGCGCGGACTGCAGCAGGGCGCCGGCGTGCTCCATGGCCAGTCGACCCACGGCCTCCTCGGTGTACTCCACCACCACCTGGTAGGTGCCTTCTTCCAGCGTGGCGTGGGTGCGGCTGAAGGTCACGGGGCAGCCGGCCTGGGCCTGCAGCGACAGGGCGGCCACTTCGAGCACGTGGGCCAGCGACAAGCGCTGCTCGGCGCCCTGGGGCTGCAGGGCGCCGATCTTGGGAAAGCGCGCGCGCAGGCGGTCTTCAAAACCCGCGATGTCTGCGTAGCCGCACTCTTGTGGCTCGCAGTGCACAACGGCTTCGATGGCGGTGTTGCGGCTCCAGAGGTTGGGGCCGCGCAGGGCGCGGATGCGGGTGATCTGCATGGTGTTTTCTTTCAGCCCGATTTTTCAGTCAAATTGGCCTGTAGCGCTTGTGGGATAAGCGGTGGCAGCTATGCTTTTGAAAGCAACGGCGGCGTCACGCGGCATAGTCGAAGGTCTTGATGCCCGCGGCGATCAGGTCCGGCCCGATGTCCATGGACCAGGCTGCGGCAATCGCGGCCATCAGCGCGGCCGTGTCGGGGCGGTGGCCGCCGGGCAGGCTCAGCGCGTCCAGCGTGCCCAGCACGCGTTCGCTGGCGCCCGTGGCCAGCACCACCTGCTCGCCGCGCACGAACACGGCGCGGCCTTCGCCCTCGGCACGGTGCGCGGCGACGAAGGGGTTGTCTGGCGACAGGGAATACAGAAGGACCTCGCCATCACACAGGCGCGCCAGGTCGGCTACCTGCTCGATGTCGGCATTGAGCACGCCTGCGCCCTCGTCCAGCACCACGTCGATCTGGGTGCGCAGCACGCGCGTCATCTGGGCCTGCTCCAGCACATCGTGGTCGGCCAGGGTCTCGAAACCGTCCATGTCGGTCACCACGCCGACCAGGCAGCGGTCGTAGGCCAGGCCTTCCTCCAGGATGGAGCGGGCAGTGGTCTGGATCACGGCGGCCTGCGCCAGTCGGTTGGTCAGCAGGCGGTGCGCGCCGGCCCAGTGGGCGGTGGCGCTCTTTTGTGTGCGGCGGTTGTTGAGGAACATGCCTTCGCTGCTGGCCACGCCCGTGAGCTTGCCCGACAGCTGCAGCAGCCAGCCCACGAAGCGCGCGGTGAACGCGTTGTGGCGCGTGCCCGCAATGCCCACGATGGGGATGCGGCCCGCGCCCGTGCCCCTGCCGGCGCCTTCGTCGGTGACCGGGAACAGGTGTTCCACGATCGCCTGGCCCACAGGGCGGGGCGCACCGCTGGTGGGCTTGAGGTGCATCAGCAGGCCGGGGCCGGCGTTCACCTCCAGGATGGCGCCGCCCTGTTCCTTCATGGGCTTGGAGACATCCTGCAGGATCATGTCCATGCCGGCGATGTCCAGGCCCACGATTTTCGCGGCCAACTGGGCGTAGTAGGCCACGTCGGGGTGCACGTCGTCGGTGCAGTCGATGGCCATGTTGCCGTTGCGCTGCAGCAAGATGGCCTGGCCCGACGGCACCACGGTGTCGGGCGTCACGCCTTGGCGCTTGAGCTCCAGTTGCACGGCGCCTTTTTCCACATCGATCCAGTCCAGCGGGTACTCCTGCTCGGGGCCGCGCCGCGGGTCTTCGTTGAGCACGGCCACCAGCTCGCGCAGCGTGGACTGGCCATTGCCGTGCACGCTGACCGTCTCGCCCTTGGTGGCGGCGACCACCTTGCCGCCGACCACCAGCAGGCGGTGCTCCACGCCGTCGATGAACTTCTCGACGATGACATCCGAGCCCTCGGGCTCGGCCAGCGCGAAGGCGGCCTTGATATCGGCCTCGCGCGAGAGCTCCAGCGTCACGCCGCGCGCGTGGTTGCCGTCCGAGGGCTTCACCGTAACGGGGAGGCCGATCTCCTGCGCCACTTCCCAGGCCTCATCGGCGTTGCGGACGATCTGGCCCTCCGGCACGGGCACGCCGCAGGAGGCGAGCAGCCGCTTGGTGAAATCCTTGTCCTGGGCGATGCCCTCGGCGATGGCGCTGGTCTGGTCGCTCTCGGCGGTCCAGATGCGGCGCTGCGCGGCGCCGTAGCCCAGTTGCACCAGGTTGCCGTCGTTCAGGCGGATGTGCGGAATGCGCCGGGCGCTGGCGGCGTCCACGATGCAGCCGGTGCTGGGGCCCAGGTAGCGGTCGTTGATGGCGGTCTTGATGGCGTGGATGGCGGCCTTGAGGTCGAATGCCTCGTCATTGATGGCCGCCATCAGCAGGCGGTGGCCATGCTCCAGCGCCACGCGGGCCACGGCCTCTTCGGGGCAGCGGAACACCATGCGGTACACGCCGCGCCGGGAGATCTCGCGCGTCTGGCCGAACTCGGCCGGCATGCCCGAGAGGTTGAGCAGTTCGATGACCACGTGCTCCAGCACGTGCCCCATCCAGGTGCCTTCCTTCAGGCGCAGCAGGAAGCCGCCGCGCTCGCCCACGCCGCAGTGGTGCTCCACCAGATCCGGCAGCCAGGTGGTCAGGCGCTCGTTGAGGCCGGGAATCTTGTTGGAGGGGTAGTCTTCCAGCTCCCCCAGGTCCAGCCAGACTTCGAGGACCGGGCGGTAGGTCCAGACACTGGGACCGCGCAGGTAGGTGGTGCGCAGGAGTTGGATATCGTTGAATTTGGCCATGAAGTGCAGCGTGGAAGATTCGGATATCTGCCGGGTTGCGGCGGATGTGGCGATGCCCATGGGCAGAGATTGTGCGCCGATACTGGCGCAGCTCAGCACTGGCGGGTGTCAGCCGTGGGCTGATGATGTGCGTTACGAGGGGATACCGCGGCGGCGCAAGGGCCTGGGGCCCGGTGGCCGACAATGCCCCCCATGGGCCCGGACTGGCCTGCCAACGCCCCGTCCGTGCGGGGGTGGACATACAAAACCAAATGCAACATCACCATTCTGTGGACGCCTCGGGTGTCTTGTCTGGCCCCTGGGGGGCCGAGATGCGGGCACTGCTCGCTCCTGACGAAAACGTGCAGGCCGCCTTCGAGGTTGACCTGACGCCCGACCTGCGCTTTGCCCCCGGCCTGCTGGTGCTGACCGAGCGGCGCCTGCTGGCGCGCGCCGGTGACGCGCCGGCGCAGGAATGGCCGCTGGCGCCCGGCATGGCGCTGCGGCTGCTGGACCATGGCGGCGTGGGCACGGTGGAACTGCACGATGCCGACCGGCGACTGGCGCTGTGGCGCTTCACGCTGGGGCGCCATCCCCAGGCGCTGCACCTGCAGCAGCGGCTGGACGCCCAGGTGCGGCGCCTGGACAGCTTGCAAGGCGCCATCGCGCCCGAAGCGCAAGACGTGCCGCGCTGCGCCGTGTGCGGCACGCCGCTGCCGCCCGACAGCGACGAGTGCACGGCCTGTGCGCGCCAGCAGGCGCCGCAGACCTCCACCTGGGTGCTGTTGCGCCTGTGGCGTTTCGCACGGCCTTACAAAAAGCAGCTGGCCGCGGGCTTCGCGCTCACGCTGGCCTCCACCGCCGCCTCGCTGGTGCCGCCGTACATGACCATCCCGCTCATGGACGACATCCTCATTCCCTACCAGAGCGGCCAGCAGATCCCCACCGGCATGGTGCTGCTGTACCTGGGGGGGCTGCTGCTGGCGGCGCTGCTGGCCTGGGCGCTGGGGTGGGCGCGCACTTACATCCTGGCCCTGGTGTCCGAGCGTATCGGCGCCGACCTGCGCACCACCACCTACGAACACCTGATGCGCCTGTCGCTCGACTACTTCGGCAGCAAGCGCACGGGAGACCTGATGGCACGCATCGGCTCCGAAACCGACCGCATCAACGTCTTTCTGTCGCTCAACGCGCTGGATTTCGCCACCGACGTGCTGATGATCGTGATGACGGCGGCGATTCTGTTCTCCATCAACCCGTGGCTGGCGCTGGTCACGCTGGTGCCGCTGCCCTTCATCGCCTGGCTGATCCACACCGTGCGCGACAAGCTGCGCACCGGCTTCGAGAAGATCGACCGCGTGTGGTCCGAAGTGACCAACGTGCTGGCCGACACCATCCCCGGCATCCGCGTGGTGAAGGCCTTCGCCCAGGAAAAGCGCGAGGCGGACCGCTTCCGTGCCGCCAACCAGCACAACCTGGAGGTGAACGACAAGCTCAACAAGACCTGGAGCCTGTTCTCGCCCACCGTCTCGCTGATGACGGAGGTGGGGCTGCTGGTGGTCTGGGGCTTCGGCATCTGGCTGGTGGCGCGCAACCAGATCACCGTGGGCGTGCTGGCGGCCTTCATCGCCTACATCGGGCGCTTCTACATACGGCTGGATTCGATGAGCCGCATCGTTTCCGTCACGCAAAAGGCGGCAGCCGGCGCCAAGCGCATCTTCGACATCCTGGACCATGTGAGCAACGTGCCCGACCCCGTCAACCCGGTGAAGGTGGACCGCGTGCAGGGCGCCATCGAGATGCGCGACGTGGGCTTTCGCTACGGCAGCCGCACGGTCATCAAGAACCTGTCGCTCACTATCCGCCCCGGCGAGATGATCGGCCTGGTGGGCCACAGCGGCTCTGGCAAGAGCACCCTGGTCAACCTCATCAGCCGCTTCTACGACGTGAGCGACGGCGCCATCCTCGTGGACGACGTGGACATCCGCCGCATGGCGGTGGCGGACTTCCGCCGCCACATCGGCCTGGTGCTGCAGGAGCCTTTCCTGTTCTTCGGCACCATCGCCGAGAACATCGCCTACGGCAAGCCCGACGCCACGCGCGAGGAGATCGTCGCCGCGGCGCGCGCCGCGCATGCGCACGAGTTCATCCTGCGCCTGCCGCATGGCTACGACAGCCTGGTGGGCGAGCGCGGCCAGGGCCTGTCGGGCGGCGAGCGCCAGCGCATCTCCATTGCGCGCGCGCTGCTCATCGACCCGCGCATCCTGATTCTGGACGAGGCGACCTCCGCCGTGGACACCGAAACCGAAAAGGAAATCCAGAAGGCGCTGGACAACCTGGTGCAGGGCCGCACCACCATCGCCATCGCCCACCGCCTGTCCACGCTGCGCAAGGCCGACCGCCTGGTGGTCATGGACCGGGGCGAGGTCGTCGAAGTGGGGCCGCACGACGAACTGATGGAAAAGCAGGGTGCCTACTGGCGCCTGTACGAGGCGCAGGCGCGCCGTGCCGAGGAAGACGCCCAGGCCGCGGGCGTGCGCATCGAAGTGCGCGAGCACTCCGCTCACCCCGCGGGCAACACCTGAGCGAGAAAGACACGCGATGACCCTTCACACATTCCCCTCTACCGCTTCGGCACTCGCGGCAGGCTGGGACCTGCACCGTAATCCCCATGGCCGGCTGGTGCTGCGCGCGGCCGACGGCACCGCGCATGTGGGCGTGACGCCCGTGCGCGCCTTTCCCATTGCCGCTCCCGGCGAAGGCCTGTCGCTGGTCGGGCCGGACGGCCATGAATTGGCCTGGGTGCCCCGCCTGGAACAGCTGGCGCCTGCCGTGCGTGCGCTGATTGAGGAGGAATTGGCCGCGCGTGAGTTTGTGCCCACCATCACGCGCATCCGCTCCGTGTCGAGCTTTTCCACCCCCAGTACCTGGGAGGTGGACACCGACCGCGGAGCCACGCAGTTGGTGCTCAAGGGCGAGGAAGACATCCGCCGGCTGGAGGGGCGCACCAAGCTGCTCATCGCCGCCAGCGACGGGCTGCAGTTCCATGTGCCGGATGTCACGGCACTGGACCGTGCATCGCGCAAGCTGCTGGAACGTTTTTTATAGCGCCTGGCGCTTGCCTGGCGCTTGCCTGGCGCTTGCCTGGGGCGGCCTGTGCCCGTTTGTCCCTGTCATAGCCCACGTCAATCAGACATGGTGGTCGCATGAATTTGTGACAAAAGGCTAATAAGGCCTCAATTTCCCCTTTTGTTTGTCGTAATGAATGTACGACGAGGTGGTAGTTGCGACTGCCGCCGGCCGCATTCACGAGGGGACCCATGCCATGCAACTGCCACCTGTAGACCGATCGCCCGCCCAGTGGCGTACCACGGGCGCGGACTTGTATTCCACGGGCGCTTCGGGGGCCGTGGCGGTGCGGCCCGTGAACGCTGCCAATCCTGCCGAGTCCACGGACCGCCTGGGCGAGGGGGCCAGCCTGCGCGAGCCCACCAAGCCCTCGGCGCCCGACGAAAACAACCGCGACTGGACCCTGGCCGAGGCCAAGAAGGAAGCCCCGAAGGAGCCCGAGGAGCCGCCCAAGGAGCCCATCTACAAGCAACTGCTGGAATTCATCCAGTCGATGTGGCGTGCCAGCGGCAGTGCGGTGGAGCTGGCGCAAGACATCAACAAGAACACCCTCCAGGAGCGACTGGCCCAGCAGGTGCAGGACCGTCAGTCGCTCACGTACTCCGATCCCAAGGTCAAACGCACGGGCGGTTTGTGAGTTTTGCTCCGGCGGTTGCTATCAGATAAGTAGCTGTTAGCGCTTATTGGTAAAGCGCTGGAGGCCAATTGGACTGGTATTTTTGGGTCCGCCGGCGCTCTCAGCGCGCCGCCGCGCGGGCGCCGTCCCGCTCGGCGCGGTACTTGATGGCGAAGGCGCGCACCTCGTCCAGCGTCACGTAGTTGTCGCGGTTGGTGTCCGCATCATCGAACGCCGCAGCCACCTTGGGCACGATGGCCACTTCAGTACGGCTGAGCTTGCCGTCGCCGTTGAAATCCAGCATCTCGAACTGGCGGATCGCCTTGATCTCGCCCTTGGTCAGGGGCGCACTGGCGCTGTGCCGGGGCGCGGTGGCATGGGCCACGCCCTGCGCCTGAGCGGCCAGCGGAGCCGCCAGCGCGCAGGCCATGAGCCACGCGCAGGCTGTCGGGGCCGTCAGCAGGCGTGTAAAGGGGCGGAAGGAGCGTGAAGGCAACATTCAGGAGTAGAGCCGGCGCGCCGCCACTGGTTCAACGCCGCGGGGGGCGGGCTGTATCACCCTGTAGCGCGGCCGCTGTGTTGGCGATGCCGCTGCTGACATGCCCCGCCGGAACATGGCGTGCGGCGGACGCCACGTGGCCCGTCTGGTCATCGAAGAAGAAGTCGGGCTCGAACTCGCGCAGGAAGGGGCCTTTTTCCAGCCCGCCGAGGAACATGGCCTCGTCCACGGTGATGCCCCAGTCGAGCAGCGTGCGGATCGCGCGCTCGTGCGCCGGTGCGCTGCGCGCGGTGACCAGCGCGGTGCGGATGCGCATCTGCGAGGCGTCCGCCTGCTGCTGCAGCCGGTGCAGCGCGGCCAGCAGCGGCTTGAACGGCCCTTCGGCCAGCGGCGTGGCGGCATGGGACACCTCGTGCTGCAGGAAGGCCGGCAGGCCGCCCTGCTGGTACACGCGCTCGGCCTCGTCGGAGAACAGGACCGCGTCGCCGTCGAAGGCGATGCGCACTTCGCGCGGATAGCGGTCGCCCGCGGGCGTGGAGTCGATCATCACCCGTGCGGCGGGAAAGCCGATGGACAGCGCCTCGCGCACATCCGTCTCGTTGGCTGAAAGGAAGAGGTGCGCGCCCAACGGCCGCAGGTAGGAGAACGGGTTGCGCCCGCGCGTGAACACGCCGCGCTCGATGCGCATGCCCGCCGCCTTGGCCGAGGCGAACACGCGCATGCCGCTGGCAGGGTCGTTGCGCGACAGCATGACCACCTCGACGCGCGCGGCATCGGGCGTGTTGAACGCCAGCAGCTTTCTCACCAGCGGAAAGGCGATGCCAGGGCGCGCGGGCTCGTGTACCAGCTCCAACTGGCGGCGCATGTAGGCTTGCTCGTCGCCGGCCTCGAACAGGCGGTTCTCTTCCTCGAAATCGAACAGTGCGCGCGAGGAGATCGCGACGACGAGCTTGTCCTGCAGAGTGGCGCTCATTTGACGAACTGGTTGAGCTGGATGATCGGCATGAGCACCGCCAGCACGATCAACATCACGATGCCGCCCATGGCCACGATGAGCAGCGGCTCCAGCACCGTGGCCAGTTGCATGGCGCGGCGCTGCACCTCGGTGCCCAATTGCGTGGCGGCGCGCTGCAGCATGGTGGGCAACTGGCCCGTCTGTTCGCCCAGCCGCGCGAACATGGCCACCAGGCCGGGGAACCGCTTTTTCTGCGCCAGTGCCGAGGCCAGCGGCGCGCCCTCGCGCACCAGCACCAGCGCGTCGAGTGCGTCCGCGCGCAGGGCGCGGTTGTTCAGCGTCTCGGCCGCGGCCTGCAGCGCCTTGAGAATGGGCACGCCCGCGCCTGCCAGCATGGCCAATGTGCCGGCGAAACGCGCCGCGTTGTAGCCGCGCGCCAGCTTGCCGACGAGCGGCAGGCGCAACCAGGCGGCGTCGAATTTCTCGCGCAGCCGCGGCTGGGCCAGCGCGGCGCGGGCGCCGAACGCCAGCAGGACCAGCCCGCCCAGCAACGCCCAGCCGTAGTTGCGCACCACGTCGCTCAAGGCCAGCATGGCCACCGTGAGGAAGGGCAGGGCGCGCTTAGTGCCCGCGAATACGCTGGCCACCTGCGGTACCACGTAGCCCACCAGGAACAGCACGATGACGATCGCGATCACGGTGACGATGGCCGGGTACAGCGCGGCGCCGATGAGCTTGGCGCGCAAGGCCTGGCGCTGCTCCAGATCGTCCGCCAGGCTGTCCAGCACTTCGGCCAGGCCGCCGCTGGACTCGCCCGCGCCGATCACGGCGCAGTAGATGTCGGAGAACTCGCGCGGGTGCTGCGCCAGCGCGCGTGCGAAGGTGGAGCCGGCGTTGACCTCGGCGCGCAGCGCGGCCAGCAGGTGGCGCTGGCGCTCGTCGTCCGCCTCTTCGGCGAGCGCGGTCAGCGCACGCTCCAGCGGCAGGCCCGAGCCCACCAGCCCGGCGAGCTGCCGCGTCCACACGCCCAGCCCCGTGGCGTTGAACACCGGCCGCGTGAACAGCCGCTGCGCCAGCGTGGGGGGTGTTCCGGGGGCGGTGCCAGCGGCCAGCGCCTCCACATCCAGGGGCACCAGGGCCTGGGCGCGCAGCAGGCTGCGGGCGGCCTTGGGGCTGTCGGCCTCCAGGGTGCCGCGGCGCACATGGCCTTGGGCGTCCAGGGCTTCGAAGGAATAGGCGGGCATGCGGGAAAGTCAGCGGCGGTGGGCGAGCAGGGGCAAACTGGGCGGGCCGCAGTCGACCCGTTCAGCCCGCCATGGTAGCCGCTGCGGGTGACAGTGCCGCGTGCGCCTGGGCGGTGATCTCCAGCGAGCGCAGGCGCAGCGCCGGGTCGTACACGTCGCTCACCAGCATGAATTCGTTGGCCTGCGTGGCGGCCACCAGCGCCTGCAGGCCCGCGCGCACGGTCTGCGGGCCACCGACCACGCCGACCGCGAGGAAGTCGGCCACGGCGGCGCGCTCCTGCGGCGCGAGGCTCTGCAGATAACCCTCCACGGGCGGCTGCAGCAGTCCGCGCTGGCCGGTGAGGATGCCCAGCACGCGCTGGTAGGTGCTGCTGGCCAGGTACTGCGCCTCGTCATCGGTGGGTGCGGCGATGACGGGTACGCCGATCACCACGTAGGGCTTGGCGCAGGCCGGCGAGGGGCGGAACAGCCGGCGGTAGATGTCGATGGCCGCGTGCAGCATGCGCGGTGCGAAGTGCGAGGCGAAGGCGTAGGGCAGGCCCATCTGCGCCGCCAGCTGCGCCGAGAACAGGCTGGAGCCCAGCAGCCAGAGGGGCACCTGCGTGCCGGCGCCCGGCACGGCGGTGATGCGCTGGCCCGGCTGCGCGGGCGCCAAGAGCTGCTGCAGCTCGGCCACGTCGCGGGGGAAGTCGGCCTCGGTCTCCACGCGGTCGCGGCGCAGGGCACGCATGGTGGCGCCGTCGGTGCCGGGTGCGCGGCCCAACCCCAGGTCGATGCGGCCGGGGTAGAGCTCGGCCAGCGTGCCGAAGGCCTCGGCCACCACCAGCGGCGCATGGTTGGGCAGCATGATGCCGCCCGAGCCCACGCGGATGGACCGCGTGGCCCCGGCCACGTGGCCCACCAGCACGGCCGTGGCAGAGCTGGCGATGCCCGGCATGTTGTGGTGCTCGGCCAGCCAGTAGCGCTTGAAGCCCAGCGCCTCCGCATGCTGCGCCGTCTGCAAGGCGACCTGCAGTGCCTGGGCCACGGTGCCGCCCTCGCGCACGGCCACGAGATCAAGCATGGAAAGTAAAGGCAGGGAATGTGTGGTCATGGCACCGATTGTGGGCAGCGGGTGAAATCCGTGCTGCGCCGCGGGTATGGTGGTGCAGTGGTCCCCGCATGATGCATAGCGTTTTGCTATTGATATACTGAATTTGTTTTAAATCAACACACGAAACATATTGTCACTTTTGGCGTCCTGTGCGACGCTGCCAGGAAGTGATGCACGGGGCGTGCGGGGGGTGTCTATGGGGTTCTTCAGCCGTTTGTTTCAGCCGCGTGCCGACGGCCTGGCCGCGCCTGAGGACTGGACTTCGCTGCCTGCGAGCGAGGCCAGCGCGCTGGTGCTGTACGACGAAGAGGCTTCGCGGCTCCTGGCGGCGTTCGACATCGAGGCTGCCATCGTCATGCACGAACGCTGGCTGCCCTGGCTGGCCCAAGCGCTGGCGGGCGCGCGCGACGAACAGCTGCGTCCCGAAACGGTGGTGGACGACACCTGTTCCGAGCTGGGCCGCTGGCTGCACGGCAGCGGGCGCGTGGCGCTGGGGCACTTTCCTGCTTTCGACATGCTGATGCGCCGCCACCAGTACTTTCACCACCAGGCGGCTGTGCTGCTGACGCATCTGGCGCAGGGCGATCAATTGCGGGCCGAGCAGGCGTTCAAGAGCTGCCAGCATGCGTCGCGCCAGGTGGTGCTGCTGCTCAAGGAGCTGCAGCGCGGGCTGGACCACGGGAAGCGTCCTCCCCATCCGATGGCCGCAGGTGAACGCTGAAATGCGCTATTGGTATAGGAGCTACTAGCGCTTGTCTGTAATGGTTTTCAATGCAATTTGTATTGAAAACCCAGTCTTGGCAAGCGCGCCGCGCTCCTGTTTATGAAATGCGCCGCTGCGGCCTGTCCGCTCAGTCGCGCGTGACGCGCAGCACTTCCTCGCGGCTGGTGATGCCGGCGTGGATCAGCCGCTCGCCATCGTCGCGCATCAGGGTCATGCCGCCGGCCAGGGCCTGGGTACGCACCTCGGCCTCCGGGGCCTGGTTGTGGATCTGTGCGCGGATGGCGTCGTCCACTACCAGCAGCTCGAACACGCCGGTGCGCCCCGCGTAGCCGGTATGGCCGCAGTGGTCGCAGCCTGCGCCGTGGCACTCGCCGCAATATTTGCGCACCAGGCGCTGCGCCAGCACCCCCAGCAGCGACGAGGACAGCAGGAACGGCTCCACTCCCATGTCGGTCAGGCGCGTGATGGCGCTGGCCGCGTCGTTGGTGTGGAGCGTGGCCAGCACCAAGTGGCCGGTGAGCGAGGCCTGGATGGCGATCTGCGCGGTCTCGAAGTCGCGGATCTCGCCGATCATGATCACGTCGGGGTCCTGGCGCAGGATGGCGCGCAGGGCCTTGGCAAACGTCAGGTCGATCTTGGCGTTGACCTGCGTCTGGCCCACCCCGGGCAGCTCGTACTCGATGGGGTCTTCCACCGTCATGATGTTGCTGCGCGCGGCGTCCAGCCGCGCCAGCGCCGCGTACAGCGTGGTGGTCTTGCCCGAGCCCGTGGGGCCGGTCACGAGGATGATGCCGTGCGGCTGCTGGATCAGGTGCGCCAGCCGCGCCAGCACCTCGCCCTGCATGCCCACGGCCTCCAGGTTCAGCTTGCTCTCGCTCTTGTCCAAGAGGCGCAGCACGGCGCGCTCGCCATGGGCGTTGGGTAGGGTGGACACGCGCACGTCGACGGCGCGGGTGCCCAGGCGCAGGCTGATGCGCCCGTCCTGCGGCAGGCGCTTTTCGGAGATGTCCAGGTCCGCCATGATCTTCAGGCGGCTGATCAGCGCGGCGTGCAGCGCGCGGTTGGGCTGCACCACCTCGCGCAGCGTGCCGTCCACGCGAAAGCGCACGCTGGAGTGGCGCTCGTAGGGCTCGATGTGGATGTCGCTCGCGCCGTCGCGCACGGCCTGCGTGAGCAGGGCGTTGAGCATGCGGATGATGGGCGCGTCGCCCGCGGACTCCAGCAGGTCTTCCACCGCGGGCAGCTCCTGCATCATGCGCGAGAGGTCGGCGCCTTCCTCCACCTCGCTCACCACCGTGGCAGCGCTGGATTCGCTTTGCGAATACGCCGCGCTGATGCGCTGCGCCAGCGTGGGGGCGTCCAGCGGCATGAACTGGTGCACGGCATGCTTGCGCAGCACTTCGGACAGCGCGCCGGCGTCCGGCTGCGGGCCGTGCCACAGCACGAGCTGCTGGCCGTCGTCTTCCAGCAGCAGCTGGCTGCTGCGCGCAAATGCGTAGGGCAGGGGGTGGCGCATGCGGCGGGCCCCTTACTGCGGGCTGTAGGGCGACTGGCCCATGCTGGGCGGCGTGGTGGTGCGCGCGGGCGGCTGGGGTGCGAGCGGCGCCAGCGGCGCAGGTGTGGCCGGGGGCTGCACGGGCGCGGCGGGAGAGGCGGGGGCGGGCAGGGGCGGCAGCACCGGCGCCTCGGACACACCGCTCATCATCGTGCTGGGCGCGGGCTGCGTGCTTTGCTGCAGCGCGCGGATGGCCTCGTAGCGGTCCACCATCAGTGCGTCGCTGGTGGCGCTGTCGCGGATCACCATGGGGCGCAGGAAGACCATCAGGTTGGTCTTCTGGCGCGTGCGCTTTTCATTGCGGAACAGTCCGCCCACCACGGGCAGGTCGCCCATCACGGGCACCTTGTCCTGGCCCAGCGCATAGCTGTCTTCCAGCAGGCCGCCGATCACGATCACGCTGCCGTCGTCCACCAGCACCGTGGACTCGATGGAGCGCTTGCTCGTGGAGGGGCCGTTGGCATTGGACAGCGTGCTCTCCGCAACCTTGGAGACCTCCTGGTACATCGTGAGCTTGACGGTGCCGTTCTCGTTGATCTGTGGGCGCACGCGCAGCATCAGGCCCACGTCCTTGCGCTCCACGGTGGTGAACGGGTTGACCGCGCCGCCGCTGCCGCCGGTGTTGGCGTAGGAGCCCGTCACGAACGGCACGTTGTTGCCGATGATGATCTGCGCCTCCTCGTTGTCCAGCGTGAGCAGGTTGGGGGTGGACAGCACGTTGGCGTCGCCCGTGTTTTCCAGGAAGTTGGCCAGCGCCCCCAGGTAGTACTTGCCGTTGATGCGCGGCGCGACGGCCAGGTTCATGCCGGCGGCCGGCTTGGCATTGGCGATGGAGGTCACGTTGCCGGTGGCCGCCGCCAGCGCCAGATCCAGGATGTTGCGTCCGGCCACGCTGGAGTTGTTGCCCAGCACGCCCAGCGTGCTGCCGTAATTGCCCAGCACGCCTTGCCACTGGATGCCGAACTCGGCCACCTTGTTGGCGCTCACCTCCACGATCAGGCTCTCGATGAGTACCTGCGCGCGGCGGCCGTCCAGCTTGTCGATCACGGCGCGGATCTGGCGGTACAGCGGCTCGGGTGCGCTGATGATGAGCGAGTTGGTCGTCGGGTCGGCCTGGATGATGCCGCCGGTGGACGGCTGGTTGGCATCGCTGCTGCCACTGCTGCCCTGGCCCGTTCCCAGGCCCGAACTGCCCAGGCCCCCGGCATTGCCGCTGGCATTGGTGCTGTTGCCCAGGCCGCTGGTCTGGCCCAGGCCCGATGCGCCGGTCCGCGTGAGGCCACCCGACAGGTTGCCGGTTCCCGTGCCGCCGCCGCTGCTGGTGCCGCTGCCCCCCGCGCTGCCAAGCGCTGCGCGCAGGGTGGTGGCCAGCTTCACGGCGTCGGCGTTCTTCAGGTACACCACGTGGATGTTGCCGCTGGCAGCGGAGCTGCCCGGCGCGGCCGGCTGGTCCAGCTTGGCCACCAGTGAGCGCACCAGCGCCACGCGCGCCGGGTTGGCCGCGCGCACGATCAGCGCATTGCTGCGCGGCTCGGCCAGCAGCGTGGTCTTGAACGAATTGTCGGTCTGCCCCTGGGCCACGCCCTGCGCAGTGCCTGTGGCAGTGGCGCTGCCGCCCTCGATCAGGCGCGACACCAGCGGCGCCAGGTCGGTGGCGATGGCGTGCTGCAGCGGGATCACCTCCACGTCGCTGGCGTTGGAGACGTCCATGGCCGCCACGATGCGCGCCAGGCGCTGCAGGTTGTCGGCGTAGTCGGTGATCACCAGCGAGTTGTTGCCGGGGTTCACGTTGATGGTGTTGTTGGGGCTGATCAGCGGGCGCAGCACCGGCACCAGGTTGGCCGCGTTCTCGAAGTTGAGCTTGAAGATCTGCGTGACGATCTGCCCGCCCGCGGGCGTGCCGCCCGCGCCGCCCTGGGACACGCTCACGTTGCCGGTCTGCAGCTTGGCATCGGCCTCGGGCACGACCTTGTACAGGCCCGCCGACTCGACCACCGTGAAGCCCTGCAGCCGCAGCGCGGCCAGGAACTGCTGGAAGGCCGCGTTGGGCTGCACCGCGTTCTCGGTCACCAGCGTGATCTGGCCCTTCACGCGCGGGTCCACCACCACGTTCTTGCCGGTGATGGTGGCCATGGTGCGCGCCACGGCCTCGATGTCGGCGTTGGCAAAGTTCAGCGTCACCGGCTCGCTGGGCCGCACACTGCCGGCGCGCTGCCCGGAGGTTTGTGCATGAATTTGGCTGCTAGCGCCCGTCAATAAAGCGCTAGCAGCTATCAAATGAAGAGTGAACCGCAGGGGATGGCGGGGCAAGTTGGTCATAGGGTCAACCCACGGTGATGATGGAGCGCGCGCCACTGCGCCGCCCGATGATATTCAGAAGATTCGCCAGGGCCGCCTCCCGCCCGGGCGCGGCGCTGGCCTCGCCCGTGAAGCGCAGGCGTTTGCCCACCCACTGGCCGTTGCCCGACAGCAGCAGCGCGCCCTCCAGGGTGGACAGCTGCAGCGTGGGCGCGCCGCCGCCCTGCACCTGCAGCCGGTAGCTGCCCATGGGCCGCAGCGTGGACAGGCGCGAGGACAGGCCCAGCGCATCCAGCTGCACCTGGCCCTGCATTTGCAGGCGCCCCGCGGCCCATTGCAGCGCGAACGCCTGGGTGCGCAGCTGCAGGCGGCCCTGCGGCTGCACGGTGTTCCAGGGGGTGCCCAGGCCCGCGAGCGCCGCAGCCGGCCACTGGCTCTGGCCATCGGCCACCTGGGCGCGCACGGCACCCAGGCCCAGCGCCACCTGCACCTGCAGCGGCGCGGTGGCGGGAATGCAGCAGTCGGCCATCAGGCGGGCGCTGAGCCCGTTCCACGCGGGGCGCAGCTGCCACTGCAGCCGGCCGGGCAGGGCGGCCTGGTCCTGGCTGTCGGCGCCACCGGTCAGTACCAGGCGGGCCGAGCCGTTCCAGACGGTGCCGCGTGCCTGCTGCAGCTGCAGTTGCCCGCCGCTGGCCTGCTGCACGCCTGTGGCCAGCCAGCGCGCCGGGGCCCATAGCACCAGCGCGGGCAGCGCGCCCAGGCACACGCCGGCCACGGCCCAGCGCCAGGGCGCGCGCGGCAGTGTCAGCGAAGGGGTCGGGCGCAGGGAGCGTGGCACGGGCAGGGGGCGTGGACTATTGCGGGGGCAGCGCCAGCACCAGCGTGCCGTCCCAGCGGACGGCGGCCGCGGCGGCGTTGGCGGGCGCGGCGCTTTGCACCAGGCGGGCTTCCAGCGGCACGGCGCGCGCGGTGCTGCGCGCCTGGTTCAGCCACTGGGCAAGGGCCTCGGCGGGGGCGCCCTTGAGGGTGACGGTGGCGCGGTCGCCCGCGACGTTCATCTGCGCGGCTGCGCCCAATTGCTGCGCCAGCGTGGTCTGCAGCGTGCGCAGGGCCTCGCCGCCGGGTGGGCGGGGCGCGTCCTTGAGCTGCAGCGCTTCGGCCTGCAAGGCCTGCATGCGCTGCAGTTGCGCGTCCACGGCTGCGTGGCGTGCGCCCGAGCCGCGCAGCTGCTGCAGTGCGGGCGCCAGCAGCACCCACCACAGCAGGGCCAGCCCCACCACGGCCGCGGCGGCCAGCACCAGGGACTGTTCGCGCGGCGCCATGCGGGCCCAGTGGGCGCGCAGCGCGGCCAGCGCAGGGGGAACCGGCGCGGGCGAGTTCGAAGCGGTGCGGGCGTTCATGGGCGGTCCTCGGCGCGCACCAGCAGGGCGCCATCGCGCGGCTGCGCGCTCAGGCTTTCCGCGGCCAGGCGCTGGTTCATGGCGGTGAGTTCCTCGGGTGCCAGCTCCAGGCCCCGCAGGCGCAGCTCGCCATTGGCATATTCGATCTGCGTGGGCACGCGCGGCGGGGGCAGCGCGGCACCTGCGGCGGCCATGAGCGGCTCCAGGTCGCGCCGCGACACGCTGCCGGCGGCCTGGCGCAGCTGCGCCAGTTCGCGCTCCATCTGCACCGGTGCATCCACGACGACCTTGACGTGCGGGAAGGTCTGGGTCAGCGCGTTGCGCACGCCGGCCTGTTTGGCCGCCAGCGCCTGGCGGTCCTGCCACGCCCAGAGATTGAGCCCCACGACCTGCACCACCACGGCCACGGCCAGTGCCCAGCGCGCGGCCCGCCATTGGGGTGCGCGCGCAAAGGCGCTGGCGCCGCTGCCCAGCTTGCGCAGCGCGCGCGTGTGGCCGGTGCTGGCCAGGTCGAACTGCGCCAGGTCCCAGTCGCCACGCGCGGCCACCAGCGCGCGCTGGCTGGCGGTGTGCAGCTGCACTGGGCGGTTCAGCAGCCGCTCGGCCAGGGCGGCCACGGCGGGTTCGGCGCGCACGGCGGGCGGCGCATCATCGGCGGGGCGCGCCGCCAGCGCGGCGGCCGCGGCCAGCGGCAGCACGGCCACGGCCTGTTGCGGCCCGTGGCCGGTCAGCACCAGCTGGGCGTCCTCGGGAGTGCCGAGCACGTCGCATTCCTCTTGCCCGCTGGCGGTGGGGCCGGGAGCGAACTCGGGCACCACGCGGTCCACCGGCCGCCCCGCGGCTTCCAGCGCCTGCAGGGCGCCGCGCAGCCAGGCGCGGTCGCACACGGCCACCCAGGCAGGGCTGCCCGGCTGGGCGCCGGGCTGCAGCGCGAAGTGCAGTTGCGCGGGGTCGTCGAGCAGGTGTTCTTCGAGCAGTCCTTCCAGGACCGCGCGCAGCCGGCCGGCCTGGGCCGTCGCGCCCTGCGGCAGCGTTACCTGCTGCCATGACAGCGCGCGCGCAGGCACCACGGCCACGATCTCGCCGGCGCGGCCCGGGTCGGGCAGCAAGGCGGCGGTGGTGCTGGCGTGGCGGGTGGCGGTGTGGCCGTCGGCCGTGAGCGTGTAGCTGTATTCGGCGGCGGGCCCCGGCGTTCCCAGGGGCAGGGTTAGGACAAGGGTGCTCATGAATGGGTTAACAGACCATTTTAGGGGCGTGATGTGACGCTTCGTGCCAAGGCGCCCGGTCAACGCGCACCAGTGGCCGCAGTGCCGGGAGCCGTCGTGCGCACGAGGCCGCCACGTTCGCGCCACAGCGTGCGCACGTCCCCGCGCTGTTTGTAGACCAGCGAGCGCTCTTCGACCACGGCCATGTCCAGGCGCAGTCGCCCGCGCACCTCGAAGTAGCTGGACGACACCGTATGCACCGTGGCCGAGATGCGGCTGGAGTTGCCCAGCAGCTTGGCGGCGTCGGCCTCGCTGCGGAAGTGGTTGGAGTCGCGTGCCTGCACCAGGCGCTGCGCCTCGGCCATGTCCAGCCCGTCGGCGCTGGCCCACAGCACCACGGCGCTGGCGGTGTTGAGGTTGACCTTGGTGCGCACGGGCAGCAGCGTGACGTAGGGCGCGAGCGCATCCACGCTGCGTTGCGGCAGGCCCCACCACCCCAGTTGCGCCACGCTTTGCGGCAGCAGCGGCGCGGCGCTCGCGGTGTCACTGTCCTTGGCCTCGGCGCGCAGCATCTGTCGCGCCAGCATGTCCAGCTGTGCGCGCGGCAGCCCGAGGTATTCGAAGAGCCGCTGGAATTGCCGCAGCGCCGTGGCGTCCACCTGCCCCTCGTTGGCCAGGTTGCGCAGGTTCAGCAGGGCCTGCAGGTCGGTGATCTGGCCCGACAGGAAGGCGTTGGTGGTGTCGGTACTCGCGTCTTCCACCTGGGCCACATTGCGGTCGGCCGCGAGGAACGTGGACAGGCGCGCTTCTTCCAGCGGCACCGACCAGGGTTCGGAGAGGTTGTCGGTGCCGTCGCCGCTGCGGGCAATGGAGTCTTCGCGCAGGATCAGGCGGGACCAGTCCAGCGCACCGATCAGGATCCACGCCGACTGGATACGTGCGCGCTCGGCGGTTTCGACTTCGATGGCGCGCCACTGCTGCCACATGGCCGCGGCCGCGAACGTGGCGACCAGCGTCACGGTGAGCATGGCGGCCAGCAGTGCGGCGCCGGCTTGATGAGAAACACCCCGAGGGGCTTTGCGTCCACCCGCCGCTCCTGTTACGCGGGCGGGGCGGCGCCACCAGTGCGTCGGGGCCCTGGCACGGCGGGCCTCGCCCGGTGCGCGCCAGTCGCGTGTGTCGGAGGCGGCGGGCAGGGCGGCGGATAGCGGGCAGGAATCGGTCACGACTTGCCTCCACCCAGCAGCGGATTGGCCCAGTCCCGCGTGACCACGCCCGAGAGTGCGCCACCCGGCGGCAGCGTGAGTTGCAGGCGCACCCCGTCGGGGATGCTGGCGGCGGCGCTGCTCAGCCCGCCGACCGTGCGCGGTGCGCTGGCGCTGGTATCGGTGGACAGCGCATTGGCCCAGGCGCCGCTGCGGTAGTAGTACAGCTGCCAATTGGCCAGCGGCATCAGCACGGTTTCCTGTCGGCGCTCGGCCTCGCCGGGTGTGCGCGCCCACTGGGCTGCGCGCTGCCAGGCGGCATTCCATTCCGCGCGGGTGCGCACCGGGGGGGACTGCCAGCGCAGCCAGCGGGCGGTGCCGTCCACGCTGCGCCGCGCCCAGGCGACGACCAGCGCACCCTCGTCGGGCTGGCGCGTGCCGCGCCGCGTGAGGCGCAGCACCTGGCCGTCCCAGGCGATGGGTTCGGTATGGTCGATGGCCTGCAGGGCATCCAGGTCGGCCGCCCACTGGGCCAGCACGGTCTGCAGCACCAGCAGCTCGTCGGTGCGCTCGCGCGTGAGCTGCTGCGAGCGCGCCATGCCATCCAGCCCGCGCCAGCTGGCGATGGCGAGCAGCGCCATTACCGCGATGGCCACGAGCAGCTCCACCAGCGTGAAGCCGCGCGCTGCTTGCATGGGGGACTCTGCGCAAACCCGGTGCCGCGCTTGATCTGTCGGAAGGCCGTGGCGCAGGCCGCGCGGGCGGACGCCATGGAACTGGCTTTGCCAGGGTACGGGCGTCGTCCCCCCCGGGGGAGTAGGCACGAAGCGACTCAGGGGGGGCATCTCAATACCGCCCCACGATGGTGGACAGCCGCAGCACGGGCAGCGCGGCCTCGAAGACCTGCGCGTCCACACGGCGGAACTGTGGATTGGGCGTGGGCGAAACCGTCACCGCCACGTCGTAGCGCCGACCCGCCTGTTCGCAGGCCACGCGCGTGTCGCCGATGGACGGCATCTGCGACGACAGGCGTACCCGGCTCAGTTCGTTCTCGGCGCACAGGTGGGCCAGCACCACGTCGGTCTGGCGCGTGGCGTTGCGCGTGAGGGCGGAGGTGGCCTGCAGCCCTGCCATGAGGGCGATGGCGACGATGCCCAGTGCCACCAGCACCTCCACCAGCGTGAAGCCGCGCGCCGCGCCGCGCCGGCGCCGCGCCCCCGTTCGCGCGCGGTGGCTCATGGCAGCGCCTGCACGGCAAACGGGCGCAGCCCGTCGGTGGCCACGCGCACCGCGCGGTCGGGGTGCGCGCCGCTCACGATCACCACTTGTTGCGGGCCGATGAGGGGTTCCGGCCCCAGCCACAGTTCCGCAGGGCCCTGCACGCCGGTGGCGCTGTCCAGCCAGCGGTTGGGCAATGTGTCGGGCGGCACGCCCTCGAAGCGAAAGCCCTGGGCATCGGCACGCCAGCGTACCGCCGCGCCGGAGGCGCGCGATTGCGCGCGCGCCGACTCCAGCAGCGCTGCCAGCCGCTCGCCTTCGCGCTGCAGTTGGGTGGCGCCGCTGTCGCGCAGTGCCAGGCCCACGCCGGCGGTCGCCAGGGCGATGATGGAAATGACCACCAGCAATTCAAGGATCGTAAAACCCCGCTGGGCGACGGCTGCGCAGCTTTGCCTGTCTCGCCTGCTGCGCAAGGGACGGGGGGAGAAGCCGGCGCGGCGTAGTGGCGCGGCCGGCCGAGGCCCCTGCGCGGCGTCCGCTGGGCTGGCGTGTACCCGTGTCATGCGTGGGATGGCGCCGGCGCCGGGCCCTGCGGCTTACTGCCAGCTGCCGATGTCGGCATCCTTGCCCTCGCCGCCGGACTGGCCATCGGCGCCGAAGGACATCACGTCCACCTCACCCTTGATGCCCGGGCTCAGGTACTGGTAGGGGCGGCCCCAGGGGTCGTTGGGCAGCTTCTCCAGGTAGGGGCGCCAGTTGTTCGGCACCGGGCCGGCGCTGGGCTTGGCGATCAGCGCCTGCAGGCCCTGTTCGGCTGTGGGATAGCGCTGGTTGTCCAGGCGATAGAGCTTGAGCGCCTGCATGATGTTGGTGACGTCGGTGCGCGCGGCCGTGCTGCGGGCGTCGTCGGCGCGGTCCAGCACGTTGGGCACGATCAGCGCGGCCAGCACGCCGATGATGACCAGCACCACCATGAGCTCGATCAGGGTGAAGCCCGCGGACAGGCGACGGCGGGCGCGGTGCGCGAGGGAGGAGGGGCTGGGCTGCATCTCGAAGCGGCGACTCGGAATGGACATATCCGGTCAATCATAATCGTGCAATGGTGACAAACACATACGGCCGCTGGGCCCCGCGCCTGGCCACGCTGCTGCTCTGGGCGCTGGCGGGCGCGACTGCTGTCTATTGGGGGTTGAAGCTGTCCGCAAGCCCGGGCGGCACGGCACCGGCTGCCGCGGCGCCCGAGCCGGTGGTGACCGACACGCAGGCGCTCGCGCGCCTGCTCGGGGCCAGCCCGGTGCTGGCGGCCGCCGAGGCGGCACCCTCTGCAGCCAGCCGCTTCGTGCTCATGGGCGTGCTGGCCGGCACGGCCAGCGGCGGCGGCGCCGCGCTGATCGCGGTGGACGGCAAGCCGGCCAAGCCCTACCGCGTGGGCGCGAATGTGGAGCCGGGGCTGGTGCTGCAGTCCCTGGGCAAGGGCGCCGCGCGGCTGGGGGCGTCGATGGACGGCGCCACGACGCTGGCGCTGGAGATGCCGCGCAAGCGGCCCTGACCTGGCGGGGATCCCGCGCCGGCGGGGCCTGCATATCCGACGGGAGCGCCCATAACCTAACCGCGCGCCGGTGCTGCCTGCGGTCGGCCCTTCAGTGGCAGAAGTACCGTGGTCCAGGCGCCGTAGCCCGGAGCCGATTGCGGCCATTCATGGGACAGCGGCATGCGTGCGGCGCCGTGCGTCAGCAGCCAGTGCACGCAGCGGGCCACCCCGGCATGCGTGATCCAGACCACATCGCCACCGCCGGCGTGCGCCTGGGCCGCGGCCTCGTCCAGCGCGGCGGACACGCGCGTGAGCATGGCCGCCAGGGGCTCGCCGCCGCCGGGCGCATGGTGGCCGAAGCGCGTGGTCCAGGCGTCGATGTCCGCACGGGCGATGTCGTTCCACGCGCGGCCCTCCCACTGGCCGAAGTCCATCTCGGTGATGCGGGGCTCAGCCTTTGAAGCCAAATCGGCCCGCAGGGCAAGCAGGTCCTGCGCAAGCAGCTCACATCTTTGCAGCGGAGAGTGGTGCAGGGCGGCCAGACGGGGTGGCAGCGCCTGTGCCAGCAGGCGTGCGCTCTCGCGGCTATGGCGCACGTTGGCGGCAACGTCCAGGCGGCCGTAGCACAGGCCGGGCGCCACCTCGGGGCGCGCATGGCGCACCAGCCACAGGCGCGGCGCGCTCATGCCGCCCGTTGCGCCAGCGCGATGGCCGCGCCCAGATAGAAGCCGATCTCGCCCACCTGCTGCGTGGCGCCTAGGCAGTCGCCGGTAAAGCCCTGCAGTCGACGCGCAAAGCGCCACAGCATCCAGGCCGCACCGGCGGCGCTGGTCAGCAGGCTTGCTATCAATACCAAAGCGCCCAGCGCTTGATATACAAGCGCTAGCGCCGGAAAACACCACAAGGCCGCGGCTGCCAGTGCGCGTACGGAGATCTGGTCCGCCAGCGGCTTGCTCTTGGACGTGGCCGTGTCGCCCACATGCGGCAGCGCGCGCACGATGACGAGCGGCCACAGGCGCGACAGCACATGCGCCCCGGCCAATGCCGCCAGCGCGCTGGACAAGCCGAGGTGGCCGAGCTGCGCCAGCAGGGCCACCTTGGCCTGCAGCGCCAGCACCAGCGCCATGGCCCCGAAGGCGCCGATGCGCGAGTCCTTCATGATCTCCAGCGCGCGCTCGGGCTGGTAGGCGCCGCCCAGTCCGTCGGCCACGTCGGCCAGGCCGTCCTCGTGGAAGCCCCCGGTCACCAGCACCGTGGCGATGGTGCAGCCCACCGCCGCCGCCAGCGGTGCAAAGCCCGCGCCGCCTAGCCCCAGCCACAGTGCCGCATAGCTGCCCACCGCCATGGCGGCCACCAGCCAGCCCACACCGGGGAAATGTGCGCTGCTGGCGCGCAGCATCGCAGGGCTGTAGCCCACCCACGTGGCCAGCCGGCCCGTGACGGGGATGCGCGTGAAGAACTGCACGGCCAGCAGATAGTGGCGCAGGGTCTGCATGAATACTATTAAATCAATAGCTGTTAGCGCTTGATGGGTGGGCGCTGGAGGCCAAAATGGCTTGCATCATGCGCCGTTGGCCTGCAGGAACAGGCGGTAGGCCGGGTTCTGCGTTTCCTCGACATAGGGGTAGCCCAGCGTCTGCAGGAAGGCATCGAACTGCGCTGCGTCGTCGGCCGGCACCTGCATGCCCACGAGGATGCGCCCATAGTCCGCGCCCTGGTTGCGGTAGTGGAACAGCGAGATGTTCCAGGTGGGCTGCATCAGGCTCAGGAACTTGAACAGCGCGCCGGGGCGCTCGGGGAAGGTGAAGCGCATCAGCCGCTCGTCGCGCGCCAGCGCCGAATGGCCGCCGACGAGGTGGCGCAGGTGCTCCTTGGCCAGCTCGTCGTGCGTGAGGTCCAGCGCCTCGAATCCATGCTTGTGGAAGTTGCGCGCGATCTTCTCGGACTCGCCGCGGCCCGTGGTGGACAGGCCCACGAACACATGGGCGCGCCGCTCGTGGCTGATGCGGTAGTTGAACTCGGTCACGTTGCGCGGTCCGCCGGGCAGGGCCCCCACCACCTCGCAAAAGCGCTTGAAGCTGCCGCGCTCCTCGGGGATGGTGACGGCGAACAGGGCTTCGCGTTCCTCGCCCACCTCGGCGCGCTCGGCCACGAAGCGCAGCCGGTCGAAGTTCATGTTGGCGCCGCACAGGATGGCGGCGTAGGTTTCACCCTTGGTCTTGTGCTTGGCCACGTACTGCTTGATGGCGGCCACGGCCAGGGCGCCCGCGGGCTCCACGATGCTGCGCGTGTCCACGAAGATGTCCTTGATCGCGGCGCAGACGGCATCGGTGTCGACGATCACGTAGTCGTCCACCAGGTTCTGCGCGACGCGGAAGGTTTCCTCGCCCACCAGTTTCACGGCCGTGCCGTCGGAGAACAGGCCCACGTCCGGCAGCGTGACGCGCTGATGCGCCTTGACCGATTGCGCCATGGCGTCCGAGTCGTTCATCTGCACGCCGATGACCTTGATGCCAGGGCACACGGCCTTGATGTAGTTGGACACGCCAGCGATCAGCCCCCCCCCGCCGATGGCGACGAACACGGCATCCAGCTTGCCGCCCAGCTGCTGCACCTGCCGCAAGATCTCCATGGCGATCGTGCCCTGGCCGGCGATCACGTCCGGGTCGTCGAAGGGGTGCACGAAGGTCAGGCCTTCTTCCTTTTGCAGCTGCGCGGCGTGCTCGTAGGCGTCGGAATAGCTCTCGCCGCTCAGCACCACTTCGCCGCCCAGCGTCTTCACCGCGTCGATCTTGAGCTGCGGCGTGGTGGTGGGCATCACGATCACGGCGCGCGTGCCCAGCTTGCTGGCGCTCATCGCCACGCCCTGCGCGTGGTTGCCGGCCGAGGCGCAGATCACGCCGCGCGCCAACTGCTCGGGCGAAAGCTGCGCCATCTTGTTGTAGGCGCCGCGCAGCTTGAAGCTGAAGACGGGCTGCTGGTCCTCGCGCTTGAGCAGCACCTTGTTGTGCAGCCGCCGCGACAGGGCGCGGGCGGGCTGCAGGTCGGACTCCACCGCCACGTCATAGACACGCGCGGTGAGGATCTTTGTCAGGTAATCGAACGGGGTGAGAGGCTGGGTCATGGTGCAAACCGGCGGGCGGCGCTGCGGTGTGGACGGGGCGTCCAGGGCGCGCTCAGCCGGGCGCACATCATAGGACGGCGCGCCCGCAGGGTTAGGGACGGCTCACCGCAGGGCAAAAAAAAGCCCCAAGCGGTAAAGCCTGGGGCTGAATCCATCCTTTGAGGAGATGGAGGAGACAATCGGTGCGAACCCCGCTGTGCGAACAGTGCGAAGCGGGTAACGCATGGGCGCATTGTAGCGCTGCGGTTGTTGCGTTGCAGCAAAATCGCACCTGCGTTCATCATTTGCTACAGATTCACCCTGATTTTTGGAGAAAAACAACATGGAATGCACCGTCAGCTGGACCGGCAACGCCGGCACGCGCTCCGGCATGGGCTTTGTTGCGGAGACCGGCAGCGGCCATGTGCTGGCCATGGACGGGGCGCCCGACGCCGACCGTCCCGAGAACGGCGGCCAGAACCTGGCCCCGCGTCCCATGGAGACCGTGCTGGCCGGCACGGGCGGCTGCACGGCCTACGACGTGGTGCTGATCCTCAAGCGCGGGCGGCACGATGTGCGCGGCTGTAGCGTGAAGCTCACCTCCGAGCGGGCGCAGGTCGATCCCAAGGTGTTCACCAAGATTCACATGCAGTTCACGGTGACCGGGCGCGGCATTCCGCCGGCGGCCGTGGAGCGTGCCATCGCCATGAGCCATGAGAAATACTGCTCGGCCAGCATCATGCTGGGCAAGACCGCGCAGATCACGACGGGCTTTGAGATCGTCGAGTCCTGAGGCGCGGCGGGACGTACTAGATGTAATGTGCAGTCGTCGTCATGACCTTGGCGGCGGCTTTCATCAGCCAACGCGCCGGGGGCGGTAGAGGAAGGGCGCCCGCCGCCTGCGCCTGGGCCGCGTGGCGTTCTTCATCCCGCTGCATGCGGTCGACGATGGCGCGAGAGGGCAGGTCCGCCTCCGGCAGGCGGCGCAGGTGCCCTTGCAGATGGGCGGATACCTGCCGCTCCGTCTCCACCACAAAACCCAGACTGGCCTGGTCGCTGACCCGGGCCGCCACCAGGCCGATGGCGAAGGCGCCAGCGAACCACAAGGGGTTGAGGAGACTGGGCCGGCTCCCCAGGGCGTCGAGCCGCTCGCGGGTCCAGGCCAGGTGGTCGGTCTCCTCGCGCGCCGCGGCCAGGAGATCGCTGCGCAACTGGGGGTCGCGGGTCACGCACGACTGGGCCATGTACAAGCCCTGGGCACACACCTCCCCGACATGATTGACGCGCATCAACGCGCTGGAGAGACGCCTTTGCTCGACGGACAGGTCCACCGCAGGCAGGGAGCGTGCCGGTGAGGGTTCTCCCGCTCTCGGACGAGCGAACAAGGTTCGCAGGGCGCTATCCGCGGCAATGAGGAGTGTGTCCATGGTTAACAAAAACGTTGTTTACGCGCACGTAATGGCGCAGGGAACGCAAAAAACCCTACGGTAAGTGCTTACTCGGAGCAACAATAAGACGGTTTTGCTGCTGTTTTGGCCATGTTGCGGTACAGCAACGAAAACCCGCTTTTGGCCCGATTGTGAGGGAATTTCTTTGCGAAACCGGGCGCGCTCTGTTGCAATAGAACCAACTTCCCCACCAGGAGGTTGGCCCGGGGAACCGGCGGGGCTGTGCGTGAGCCGCACCTCCAAGTCCTCTACGATCCGGGGCCCTCTGTTTAACCTTGGAGTAACTCGCAATGAAAAAATCCCTGATTGCACTGGCAGTGCTGGCTGCTTCCGGCGCCGCAATGGCCCAATCCTCCGTGACGCTGTTCGGTATCGTTGACACTGGCTTTGCTTATGTGGACAACGCTAGCGGCAATGACAGCGTGTATGGCCTGAGCACCAGCGGCAACGCAACGAGCCGTCTGGGCTTCCGCGGCGTGGAAGACCTGGGTGGCGGTCTGAAGGCTGGCTTCTGGCTGGAAGGCGAAATCTTCGGTGACGACGGCAATAGCAAAGGTTTCAACTTCCAGCGCGAATCCACCGTTCGACTCAGCGGCAATTTCGGTGAAGTTCGTTTGGGCCGTGAACAGACCCCTTCTTACCGCAAGACCAGCTCTTACGATCTGTTTGGTCAGGCCGGTATTGGTCAGTTCATGGGCTGGAGCGATTGGGGAACCAATTCGGATTTCCAAACGCGCGTGTCTACTGCTGACGCAAGCAATATACGTGCTAGTAATATTGTGAGTTACTACACGCCCAACTTTAGCGGGTTTACCGGTGGCTTGGGTTATGGTTTCGATGAGCAGGTATCTGGCAAGAACGGACGTTATGTCGGTGGTTTTGTTGCCTATGACAATGGTCCCCTGAGCATTGCAGTGTCCTATGATCAGCGTGAACTCCTGGGTTCTGTGGGGCCCGTCGCAACGGCTGTACCTTTCACCGGCTCGCGTGACACGTTGACTGTGGGTGCTTCTTACAACCTGAATGTTGTGAAGCTCAGCACGATTTTGCAGCAATCGAAGTACAAGATTGATGGCGCTGGCAGCGAAAAGTTTAATGCGTACGCTCTGGGTGCTTCTGCCCCGTTGGGCGCTGGCGAAGTCAAGCTGCAGTACGCTCTGTACGACCAGAAGGCCATCGACTCCAAGGCTCACCAGATCAGCCTGGGTTATGTCCACAACCTGTCCAAGCGTACGGCTCTGTACGGCACCGTGGCTTACCTGAAGAACAAGGACGATTCCAACCTGGGCCTGGCTGCCAAGAACCTGGGTTCCAATTTGACTGGCCCCGGCGCTGGCGAGAACCAGACTGGCGTGCAACTGGGTATTCGCCACTCCTTCTAATCTCGGGCTGGCGTGAGGCCAGCTTGGATAAAGAAGACAAAACCGCTGCCTTCGGGCAGCGGTTTTTTTTCGTCTGCGGTTTGGTGTCTCTTGTGCGACGATTTTTCGGGTTAACCCCTGTGGCTGTAAAGCGATGGACTCTTGCCCCTGCCGGGCGGGTTTTCAACAATGAAGCCTCCTCGCTTCCTGCCAAGAACACGATTTGGCCGCAGGGCCCCTGGTGGAGGAGAAGTCGAGTGTTGTGAAGCGAGTGGCGCACGTCCAGTGAGCGAGTTCATCAAGGCGTGGCTGCGAATCGTGAGCCGGTTATCAATCCAAGAGGAGTCTGTCGTATGCAAAAGAAAATTGTGGCTGCCCTGGCGCTGTGCGGCGCGGGCGTGGCAATGGCCCAGTCCGCCGGTACCAGCAAGGTGGAGCTGTGGGGTATCGTGGATGCCGCCGTGCGCCACACCAACAACGAAGGTGCCGGCAAGGATGGCCTGACGAAGATGATCGGTGGCGGCATGTCGCAAAGCCGCTGGGGTATCAATGTGGAGGAGGACCTGGGTGGCGGGTCCAAGGCCCTGGTGGTGCTGGAAAACCGTCTCAATGCCGATGACGGCAGTGTTTCCACCCCCTTCTTCCAACCGTCCTATCTGGGTCTGCAAGGCCCTTAGGGAGTGTCAGGATTTCTGTGTGTGAGGCTGTTGAATCCGTCACTC
>NZ_JSYI01000002.1:0-60611 GCF_001023515.1 Diaphorobacter sp. J5-51
CCTGGCTTCTAGCAGACTGCGTTCGGGGTTTTGCAGGATTTCCCTAACGTAGTCGTAGCTTGAAAAGCCTGTGCTTGTCCTGCTGCCAGGAGACGACAGACAGAGACATCGATACCGTTGACCGGCTGCAGCGCTTCATCACGGTCATCGTTGAAACCAAATTCAACCTCGGCACGTGCGTCATCGACCAATGCCAACTGGGCAACCCCAGCGAAATCGCAAAGGTTTTTTGCAGATACGTTGCCATTCCACTGCGGCGCGGTCAGCAACGGAGATCTTTCCAATACTTCTTGCCATCGGGGCCGAACGTTCTGCGGCAGAGCCTGAACAGCTTGGTGCAGGCGCGATGCAGGCAAGGAATCACCATCATGCGTAAGCAATCCGGTCCGCTGCCACACATCAAGCAGGCCGTTGTAACAAGCACGTAGCTGCGTCGGCGTCCATGCTGGATCTGGCGCAAGACTATCGGCGTCGATCACAAAGGGGACCAGCATCGTCAGCGCCCCCCAAATTTTTCATGGAATGACTCTTCAAAGAACCCGCCCGGCCAGTCATCGATGAAATCTCCTTCTTCGTCGATCCGAAGTTCGATGAAACGACTGCCGCGCGCCAAGGGCTCTACGAAGACGACACCGATGTCATCAGGACTGATCTTTCCTTCGCGGATTCGGCGCATCAGCCGCAAGATCAAATGCTCGCTGTGCGTTTCCAGGATGAAGGTGTTATTGCGTTCTCCCAGCGCCGCTTCGATGAAAACGTCACCCAGCTCTGCCTGCAGCGCTGGATGTAGGTGAATCTCTGGCTGCTCCATGGCCAACAATTTGTTGCGTGAGCCATAGGCCATCACCAGCACGGGCAACACCTGCGATATGCCAATACCAACGTCGCGGTGGGTAACGACCGTGTTGGTGCGTTGATCGACGAGCACAAGCTCGCGAATGCGATCTGAATCTGATTTCTCTATCGTCTTTACGATTTGAACTGCAGCGCGTTCTGGATCTGAGATTGCCCCTCGAACGTCGAGGAGGTGGTCCATGGCATTTTGTGGAAGCAACGGACTGTCATCGCTCGCTTTGGCGATTTCGACCCACTCGCGGTCATGCGTCAACCCTTCAATGGTGGCGAAATTTTCCTCGGCCAGCTTCCCCTCGATTGCGCCTTCGATTTGATCCAACGCCACCAATGACCGCACCACCAGTTTGTACGGCGTTTTCAGTTTGCTGGAACCCAGCCAACCATTTACCGCATCCCGCACAGAATCGTCGCGACGCACGACGTCCCAGGCATAACCGCCGCCGGCATACCAATTGGCGTCTTCATGTTCGGCAAAGGCCAGATGGCGTGGGGGGAAAGAGCGCAGCGGACCAAGGTACTGCAGCTGCTTGAGATCGTCGGCCAGCGCATCGGCCAGCCCCTTAATCAGGTCGCTCAATGTGCGAGGAAGAACGAATCGGACGGCTTGCGCGATGTCTTCCTTGCGGTTGCCCTTGCTGACGGGGAACAACATACTGACTGGCGACATATCGCCGCCGTCGGTCTTGGGTAGCTCCACACTGGATGGGAAGAACTGCTCGACGCGCACCACGAGTTCCGGCAGCAGTGAGGCGATGGCCTCATTGGCGCCATCAAAATCTTCGGGGCGCATTTCTTCGGACGTGGTTTGCGCCTCAACGATGGCTTTCAGTACTTGGCGAAATACGGCATGGTCGCTGGCGAGGCGGTCCAGACGAAGGTGCCCAGCGTGGGCATCTGATCGCACAGTCGCTGGCCGGCGGCTCATGCGCAGCAATTCCGTGCCGTCGGCGGTGATCTCGATAGAGTCCACTCGCGGCTCCGCACCCGGCTTTGGGCGGTCCTGGTCGTCCAGCTCAATGCCGAGGGCGATGTTCAGGGCCACACTGCTTACCGGGGCCAGCAGTTGTGCCAGTCGTTGGTCCTTGCCTTGGGCCAGTGATGACACCTTGATTTCAGCACCCCATTCGACGCGCTTGTTCAGTTGCCCACGGTGCACGTATTGACGAAAGCCGCCAAGGTCGATGGCGCTGCCGCCCACGTCGGTGTGATGAACGTCCAATCGGGCCAGACTGCGCTTTTCGCGACCGAACTGCGCTTCGTGCGCCAACGCCAGGCTATGAATAAAGCTGGATTTGCCGGCGCTGTTGGGGCCGAAGATCAGCGTGATAGGCTTGAGTGGGATACGCTGAGTATCAGCAAAGGCCTTGAAGTTGCCCACACGCAGGGCTTGCAGGCGACGGGTCATGACAGGACCTCCAGTTCTTTGGGCAGCGGAAGGTTCAGTGCGTGAGCCTGCTGCGCCATCTCAGTCAACAATTCCTGAATGTGAGCCTCGCGCCATCGGGCGGTAAGTTGGCCTGAAAATGCTTGTTTGAGCATTAGTTCAAACAATTCGTCTAATTTTTCTGCAGCAATGCTTTCGCTGCCAAGAATTGTCTCGACCTGCCGCGACAGGGCGCCAAAGTCTTGCTGCTCCTGAAGTGGCGGAAGGGGAACTGGTAATGAGCCAATATCTTTCTGATTAAGACTGGCCTGATTCACAGCTCGCTTACAGCGGCTTCGATAATACGTTCTTACCTCTGGGGTGTTGAGCAATGCAAAAAGATACGTTGGATCAATTCGCGTGGCGTCAGGTCGCAGAAGAAGCAAGTTCATGCCGTGAACCAAGTGTTCCGGTGAGCCTTGGTAGATCGCGGTCTTGCCAATATGGGCTTCGCTGTTGATATGACTGAACAAGATGTCCCCCTCTTGCAAGAGCCATCTCGCTGCCTCTTCGTAAGTCATATCCACATATCGAACACGCCGAGGGTTTATAACGCCGGCCGAAATTGTTTCTATCCGAGTTACTGGGTATCCCTTGCAGTTAGTGTTTTGATCCGTGGTCGTTCCGTTGCGCATGGTGCTCAATAGTTCGCCAAGCGGCAGGACTGGCCAATGCTCATCTTGAAATGGCTTGCCAAAGGCCCGTTCAAAGAGCGTCGGCAGGATGCGCGAAGCCTTGGCTTCGGCCTCGCGGCGCAGGCGGCGCAGGCGGTCTGCTTCGTCGAGCAGTTCGACGATGCGGAATTGCTCAGACGGGGCGACCACTGGAAACGGGATTTCTTCCATCACGGATTTGCGTATGGACGGCACGTGCCCAGGGTTTGCCTGATCTGAAAGCTTCAACTGGAGAAACCAGTAATAAAGAAATTTCGGGTTGGTGCCAGCCTTCGGGACAGCACCCATGACGTTGTTGTCGTAGGTAGCCGGTTTAGTCAGAATTCGCTTCTTTTCAGTGGCAATCGCAGCACCGATCTTCGGGAAAATGACGGTGCCCGCTGGGAAAGCCTTTGCCCCGAGCTCCTTGAGTATTGCGGCGGAAACCGTGTTGGAATGGTTTTCCATAAACACTTCGTTTCCCGCAATGTTCATATCGCTGACCCGAAAAAATGGGAACTCTTGGTTTTCATCGCCCTGATATTCGCGAGGGAACCCGAAGCCGCTCTCCAAGCTGGCGACCTTATGAAGTGGAACAGTGCGCCAGCTCATTCCTTCAGCTCCTGCAGCAACTTCTCCAGCCCTGTCACAACCTTGCGGTAGTCACCCAGCACCTCGGCAACCAGCTCACTAGGATCTTCATCGCTGGTCTTTTCCGCCACGCGCGGCTTCCACTGCCCGGCGCCCAGGTTGTAATCGCCCTCGGCCAACTTCTCGCGGGTGGTCCACCAGCAATTGGGTTCGTCCGTACCGTGCGCCAGCAGGGTGTTAGCCTCCAGCCCCGGTGGGGTGGCGTAGCCACTGGCCTTGTATGCCTTCCACTGCGCGAGCAATTCGGGAATGTCGTTCTTCTCCGGTGTTTCCACGCGGCCGCCACCGGAAATTTTGTCCGGATCGTAGCCGTCGTTCCGGATCTCGTAGAACCAGACCTTATCCAGGCGCTTGGCGGCTTCGGAGGCCGGCTTACGGAACACCAACACGGCGGTCTTCACGCCCGCGTATGGCTTGAATACGCCGGCAGGCAGACTGACCACAGCCAGCAGGTCGAAGTCGTGAACCAGCTTCTTGCGTAGTTCCACGTGCGCTCCGGTGGAGCCGAACAGCAACCCCTCGGGCACCACTACGGCGCAACGCCCACCGGGCGCGAGGTGCTGCATCATCAACGACATGAACAGCAGTTCGCTCTTCTTGCTGTTGGTAGGCAAGTCGGCGCGGATGGAATCCTTGGGCAATTGGCCTGCGAAGGGCGGGTTGGCCAGGATGACCTTGTAGCGGCGGCGCAAATCGTCCTCGGTCAGGCCGCCCATGTCGGAGAGCGAGTTGGCGCGCTTGAGCTTGGCGTGGCGGATACCGTGCAGCACAAGGTTCATCATGCTGATGCGCAGCATCTGGCGCGACACGTCAGTGCCATATACCGAAGCTTCAAGCAGGCTCCAGTCCGGAATCTTTTCGCCCGCGCCCTTGCGGTAGGTTTGCAGGCGGGGGATTTCGGCCTTCAGTTCAGCCAATGATTTCCCCTTTTTCTCCAGCCAGTCTTCACCATAGATGGGGTACTCGCTGATGTGATCAGAATATTTGGCCAGCAGGTAGTCCACGGCATCGATCAGGAAGCCAGCCGTGCCCATCGCAGGGTCGAACATGGAGTCACCGATGTCCGGGTCCACCATCTCGACCATGAAGGCGCGAATCTGGCGTGGGGTACGAAACTGGCCGTTTAGGGAGCTGGAGCCCAAGTGCACCAACAGGTATTCGAAGATGTCGCCCTTCACATCCGGTCCGAGCTTGCGGAATTCGAATCCGTCCAACTCGTCGATCACCTGCTTGAGCACGTTGGGATCAACGATTTCCAGCACAGCATCGCGGAAGTACTCGGCGACCTCAGGCTCATCCTTGGCAAGTGAGGCCATGTAAGGGAAGACTTCGTCGCGGATGAAGTCGCGCAGTTCAGTACCGCTCTTGAAGCGCCAGTGACTCCAACGGTAGCGCTCGGACTGCGCGGGATACAAAAGCGTGGCGTTGCCGCCGGTGGCACCGAGGCGAGCGCGCAGCTCGCGGTCGGACTCCTCTTCATCCAGCAGCTTCAGGAAGATCAGGTAAGAGATCTGTTCGATATAGGTGACGGGGTTCGTCACGCCGCCTGCCCAGAGGATGTCGGTGATGTGATCGAGCTTGCGGCGTAATTGCTGGTTCATGTTTTTTTCCTAATTTCTATCGGTGCTACGCCACCAGGACGGATTGGTTGATCTCGTCCATCACGTTGCGCAGGCCCTGCTCGCCAAACAGTTCGATGCCGATGTTGGCGGCGTTGAGAATGGACAGCGGCGGGGCAAACAGGTCGTCGAGCGAAACCTTGCCTTTCACCAAGCCACGGTTCTTGAGCAGCGCAAGGTATTGCGCCTGCTCGGGGGTGAGGTTCTTGGCCACGAGCCAAGCGCGGAAGTTATCTTCCACACGTTCCTCGCGGCTCTTTATCTTGAGCATGCCCAGCGCGGCGCGGATGAAGTCCACCAAATTGCCACCCGGGTTGCGGTATGCGCGGCGCAGATTGTCTTCATTGAAGTAACGCTGCGGTTGGTTCAGGCGCTGGGCGAGTTGAGCCTCTTCTTCTTCCGACAGTGCATCGCCCGCTTTGACCTTGGCGATGATGGGGTCGGCCTCAGCTTCCTGTTGGACGGTGGTTTCCCAATCCGTCACGTAATCGCGCTTGTCGACGCGCTCGCCGTCCGGACCCACTTCGATATAGTGAACAGCGTCCAGCCATTCATCTTCCAGGCCAAGCTCGATCAGCTCGCGCGGTGTCTTGCCGCCCGGTTGTTTGGGCTTGGGTGCGTAACCACCGCCACCGCTGCCGGAGAAAATGTCGGTGTCCGAGTCGTTGAAATACTCGTGGTTGCGGAAGAAGTCGTAAATGACGAACTTCTCTTTGCCGATGTGCGGTGCTGTACGTGTGCCACGCCCACGCATCTGTTGATAGAGGATGGGGCTGCGCACTCGGCGGCACATCACGAGATGCAGCACCTCGCGGCAATCAAAGCCCGTGTCGAGCATGCCCACGCTGACCGCGACCATGGGCAGATCTTCCTGTTTGAAGCGGCGGATCAGGTCGTCTGCATTGACCACGTCAGAAGTGATGACCTCGGCGTAGCGACCCTTGTGCTCGGGATGCAGGTCATTCAGGTATTGCGCCAGCCGTGCCGCGTGGTGCTTGGTAATCGCAAACACCACCGACTTGCCCGGGCCATTCTTCTGCCCGGGTGCCAACTCCTTGTAGCTCTGCCACGCCAGACGGTCGAACTCTTCCATCATCAGCCGATTGCTGGCCTCATTGGTCCACTTGCGCTCGAACTCGACGGGGTCGTAATGCTCCTCATCGACTTTGGCACCCTCGGACACCAAGGTGGTGATGCCGGTGGCGAATTTGTAGGGCACGAGAAAGCCTTCCTTAAAGGCCTCCTGGATCGGGTAGGAGTAGTCGGGCGTATCGTCCTTGCAGTGATAGAACTGGAACGTGTTTCGCTCGATGTATATGGCCGGGGTGGCGGTCAGGCCGATGTGCAGGGCATCGAAGTGCGAAAGCGCAGCCTGCCACGCGCCGTAGATGGAACGGTGGCATTCGTCCATCACGACCACATCAAAGTAGCCGCTGGTGAACTCGTGATAGCGGCCAATCATGGTTTGCAGCAGGCACACGGTGACCTGCTTTTCCTGCCGGACCATTCCGGGCTTGAGCCAATAGCTGGAATAGCCGGGGAGCAAATCCTGAATGGCCTCGATGGCCTGCTTGGCAAGCTGATCGCGGTCGACCAGGAACAGCACGCGCTCGGCCTGCCCAGCCTGCACGAGGCGCTTGAGGTAAAGCGCGATCAGATCGGTCTTGCCGCAACCAGTGGGCAACTCGATCAGGAAGCGACGCTTGCCCAGTTCGACCGTGCGGTCGAGCGCCTGCATGGCCTCCTTCTGGTAGGGGCGCAGGGAGCGCGTCTCACCCTGGCGCAGGTAGGTGTCCGGGATCGGCACCGTGGCCAGTGGCTTGCGTTCGGCACGCATGTGCACTAAACGCTCAAGATCACGCCGGGAGAAGAAGGAATTGACGATGCGGGCATCGTCATTCTGGTAGTCCCAGAAATAGATCAGTTCGCCGTTGGTGAGGAAAATGAACGGCGCACCGATTTGCTTGGCGTAGGGCAGCGCTTGCTGCTTGGCGGTATAGGGCTGAATGGCCTGCTTTTTAGCCTCGATGATGGCCAACGGGCGACCACGCTGGTCCAGCAATACATAGTCGGCACGACCCGTAGGAATGGCATCGCCATCCGACGTGCTGAAAACAGTGGGTTGCGCCCCCGGCTCGGCCACAAAATGACCGCCTGCGACTTTGACCTCGGTGAGCACCTGGGACTTGTCTGCCGGATTCCAGCCGGCAGCACGCAGCTGATCGTCGATCAGGATGCGTGCGTCGGTTTCTTTGTTCTGGGCGTTCAAGTCAGTACTCCGTGATTACAAAATTTTTTGTTAGTAACAGGTTATAAGCACATGCCGTGCCAACTAGCCAACTCCGTATTTCTGAAGCCAGTTACTCAGAGTCTGATAGCTGCCGATCCCAAGGATTCGAGCGGCCTCGGACTTATTGCCGTGCGTCTTGGCCATGGCGCGCTCAAGGTAGTGGCGCGCGACGTCTCCAATGATGTCCGGTAGAGAAATCGCTTGGTCCAGAGGGCGACCGAGGATGGTGTCAGCCTTTGGTGCGACCGTTACAGCCAAGGACTCGGCCACGTCCTGCGTGGTGATCTTGTCGCCCACGGCCCAAATGCTGGCACGCAGCAGTGTGTTGTGGAGCTCCCGAACGTTGCCAGGCCAAGAGTGTTGAATCAGAAGGTTTCTTGCGGAAACATCCAATTTTTTGTGCTTGTAACCCGGCTGCGATGCAGCCTCGGCGTTGATAGAGGCCAGCATCGAGTCGATCAGAATGTTGAGATCACCCTCACGCTGGCGCAGAGGCGGCAGGAGCAACACACCTACGGCTAGGCGGTGGAAAAGGTCCTCTCGGAATCGACCCTCCCTGATCTCATCGGGCAGGACTCGATTCGTGGCGGCGATAACGCGGATGTCGATGGGCTTGGCCCGTGTGGCGCCGACACGGGTAACTTCACGCTCCTGCAAGACCCGCAGCAACCTGACTTGGGATGCCAGCGGCAGTTCACCGATCTCATCGAGGAACAGGGTGCCGCCATCGGCCGACTCGAAGTAACCAGCCCGTGCTGCGGTAGCGCCGGTGAATGCGCCCTTTTCATGACCAAACAGTTCTGCATCAACCAGTTCTTGCGGGATAGCGCCGCAGTTAACTGCGACGAACGGCTTGGCGTTGCGTGGACTGGCCTGATGGATGGCGCGCGCGAACAATTCTTTGCCGGTTCCGGATTCCCCCTGGATGAGCACCGGCACATCGCGAACCGCCAAGCGATGCGCCATCGCCACGGTGCGTTTCATTGCAGCACAGCGGTGGACGATTGCAGTGAAAGCTGGACTTTCGGGCGGCACGCCCATCATCAGGCGAGTCAGAGCCTCGTCTGCCTGCTTGTCAGCAACAGGCGCAAACTCGGCCGACAACTCAAAGGGAATGCTGACCTCTTTGACACCATGCTCCCGCGAAGACTCGATCAGTTTTGCCGGGTACCGAGTCTTGGCAAGCAGCAGCCAGATGGCTGCCATTGCCGGAGTGCCTGGGCTCAGATGAAACACTAGGTCGCCAAAAGGTGAAGCACGCTTGACTTCCTCTATGACGCCGACGGCGGCACGGAAGATCTCTTCAAAACTGGTTGGACTGGTGAGCTTGGCTTGATGTGACGTCACCGGCACTGACGACTGCCGTCCAACCCACTGGGCGTACACACGGGTCTTCTGGATGCTGTGATCGGACAGCAGGTGCAATGCATCAAAGGGGAACGCCTTGAGCGCACCCAAGATGGGGCCTTGCTCATCGGAGCCTCCGGCCTCCGCAGCGCGCAGGTCAGCATTGCCTAGCCAAGCCAGCAAGATTGCCATGGACTAGAAGATTTTCAATGTAATCACAAGAAATATTGTACTTTGCTCGGGGGTTGATTGAACAGCAGCTTGGCTTCTTGATCGTTCAGCGCGTGAATGGTGGTGTCATCCACCAACCAGGGAGCCCCACGATGAACACCAAGCCCACTGCCCTCGACGCCTATCTCGCCCGCGCCGCCGCCATCCACATCAAGCTGGACCGGCTGCAGCAACTGGCTGACGACCACTTCGGACACGACCCTGAAGCCATCCACTGGGGCCACGTCGGTGACCTCGGGCGGGTGGATCAGGCATTGGATGACCTGCTGGCGATCTTCGACGGCCAAGCCAAGTAAGCGAGGCCGCGATGGACGCCCTGCTCAAACTCTCCCCGGCTCAAAGCCTGCTGCTGCGCACTGCCGCCCGCCGTCCTGATGGGCGAGTGATCTCGCCTGACACGCTGCGCGGCGGCGCACGGGTCAAGGTGCTGACCTCACTGCTGCAGCGCGGGTGGATCGAACCTGCCGACGGCGGCCATACGCTGACCAGCGCAGGCTACGCGGCCATCGGCCAGCAAAGGCCGATACCGCCGGATGACGTCCAGCCAATGGACACCACCGGCGACCTCCAACTTCTGGAGGGCATCCCGATCCGCCCCGGCACCAAGCTCGCCGCGCTGGTGGTGGCGCTGCGCCGTCCGCAGGGCGCGACCAGCCTGCAACTGATGCTGGCCACCGGCTGGCAGCCGCACACCGTGCGCGGGGCGATCTCCGGAATGCTGCGCAAGAAACTCTGCCTAAACGTGGTGCTGGCACACAACGATTCCGGAGAGCGGGTGTATCGCGTGGTCTGATCGGCGCTACCGGGGGTAGTGAATTCAGCTCACGCCCTTGCCGCAAGGGGCTCCAAATCCTGGACACCCTAGTGGCCTTTTCGCGCGGACGGGGTGCAAACCTGCGAACCCGGTACGCACTGTGGTTCGCACTTACGCCGCTCCCTGCAATTCCATCAGATGCTTGCGCTGGCGAGGCTTTGGCCCTCTGGCCCGCGCTGCCGGGTGCGAACCGCAAACCCTGCAAACCTTGTTTTCTGGTCGGACGGTAGCTCAATGCTGCGCTCGCGCCCCCCGTATTGGAATATCGCCAGGAAGGACCCGTTTTGCCTGTGGCGGTCGATGGGGTCGCAAATCGCGACCTCATCCACGCGAGTGAGGTGAGCATTCCCAATGCTCACCCTCTCTTTAGAGAGGAATCACCGGGAACCCGGGAGTGCGTTGATTTCATTGGGTTTTAATCCTTACCAGCTCCGCTGGAAACGATTTGCCCCGGGAACGATTTAAACCCTTGTGTTTGCTGGCGGTAAATCATTCCCACCCCCTGAGCGTTCCCGGTGGGAAAGCGGGAAGCCGGGAACGATTGTTTGGGCTGGGAAGCATTACTCGGCAACCGGCCGACCGGCACTGGCTCGGGTCAGGTGGCCGGTGACGAACACGGCCTTACCTTGGGCGACCGGGCCATCGGGCACGTCGAGCCACTTCACCAGCTTCGAGCCGTCGGCCATGGCGGTGACCAGTTCACCCTGTGCCAGCAAGGCATCCACCCAGCCAGTGAGCCGATGCTTGCCGATGGCGTGGAAGGCGTCGGGCAGTTCGTGGCGGCGCTCGTACAGACCATTGCCGCCGGTCTTGGTGTAGGGCTGGCCATCCCGCGCGGCACGGGCGATGGTGGATTTCAGCGCGGGCAGCAGGTCATCTGGCTCCGGTCGGGTCTGGCGCAGACGGTCGCTGCAATCGACCAGCAAGCCGCTGGTGCTGCGCAAGAAGGTGGTCACGCGCAGGTTGGCGCGGCCATTGGCCTTGACCACACCGCCCATCACCACGCGGCCACGCTCAAACGGTTCGCCCAAGGCCTCGCAGAGCTTCCTGGCCTGATCTTCCTTGGGGTGCCACAGGGCGTAGACCGCCCGCACACCATCGACCAAGCCGCCGGTGCCCCGGATCGCCTCGCGGGCCTGCTCAGGCGTGGAGGCCTCGCGCTTGGCAAAGTGGTGCGACACGATCACCGATGCGCCCGTACTGGCCGCCAGCGCAGCCAAGCGGGAGCAGACGAACTGGGCGTTCTCCGGCACGTTCAAATCCAGCGCGCACAGCGGCTGCAGCGGATCGAGCACCACCAGGCACAGGCTGGGCATGGCCTTGAGTTGCCGCTCCAGATCCATCCACGCCGCCGTGGTCGCGGGGCCTCGGGTGGCGGGATCAGGTGCAAACAGCGGCACCGCGCCTCCAGCATCGGGCAGTGGCAGCACGTAGAGCCGGTCGGGAATCGGGCCCAAGGCGTTGAGCCGGTTGTGCACCTCGATGGCATCGTCCTCGGCGGTGATGTAAATCGCTACGCCATGACCAGCCAAGGCACCGCCGAACAGTGTCGGCGCATTGGCCCAGACGCCGTCGAAAGCTGCGACCTCCCGCGTGAGCGCCAGCAGCAGGAACGATTTGCCGACCCCGCCCGCAGCAGCGATCAGAGCGGCCTGTGCCTGGGGGAACACGCCTTCGACCAGCCAGCGGCGTTGCTGGGGCTGCCCGATGAAGCGATCTGCTGCGCGCCAGCGGGTGATGTCCAGCGCCGGGGTGGCGGTGGCAATGTCGGTGACCGGCTGGGAGGCGCGCAGCAGCGCTTCGACATCAAAGCCTTCCGCCACGGCATCGGCAGCATCCCACTTCGCGGGCTTGTCCTGCGGTACGCTGACGCGCCGGACCGTGGCCCCGATGCTCGCCAGTTTCTGGATGACGGCAGCGGCATAGCGCGCGCCCGCTTCATCGTGATCGGGCCAGACGGCGACCGTCTTGCCTGCCAGCGGCATCCAGTCGGTTTTATCGATGGCCGTGGCCGCGCCACCCATGCCGGTGGTGGCTGCGATGCCCAGTTGCATCAGGGCGTCGGCACACTTTTCACCTTCGACCAGCACCACGGCATCCGCTGTAGCGATGGCGGGCAGGTTGTAGAGCGGACGCGGTTCCGGCATCCGCATCGCCCGTGCCCGCACATCCCAAGGGCGGTACTGTTTGCCGGTGGGTGTGTCGTGACGATAGACGCAGGCCAGCAGGCTGCCATCGGCGGCCAGGTAATCCCATTTGCCGGTGTGCGGGCCGAGATCGTCGTAGGCACGGCTGGTGTGCACTGCGGGAGCGGAAACCATACGCGGCACCATCAGCCAATCGCCCGCGTCTTCCAGCAGGTCGCTGAAATCGGCGGGCAAGTGGTAGCCCCGGGTGCTGGCCCACAGCGCCAGCACATCGCCCGATTCGCCGGTGGCGAAGTCGATCCACAGGCCGCGCTTGGGGCCAGCCAATTCAACCACCAGGCTGTCGCCCGGCTCACCGTGCAGATTGCCGATGAAAAACTGGCTGCCGCGCCGTTTGCCGCGTGGAAACAGGTAGAGCAGCACCGACTCCAGCTGGTCCAGCAAGCGAGCGCGGACTTCGTCTTTGTCGTGGCGAGGCACGATGACATCGGCCGCATCGTTGAAATCAAAGAAGGGATGGCGGGCCACGGTGGTGGCTTGGGTTGTGGTCGCCATCATTGCGTGTGCTCCGCACCCAGACGGGCCTTGAACCAGTCACCATTGGCGCGCACACAGTAGTAGGCGCGACCGGGGCCGGTGTCCTCGGCATCGGGCACGATCCACAACTGTTCGCGGGCGTCGTACCGCCAGCTGCCCGGGCCGAACATTTTGTCGAGCATGGCCTCGATGCCGTGTTCGGTAATGTGGGCACGCAGTTGCCGGGTGAGGTGGTCGCGCTGACGGCGTTGGGCGCGGTTCATTGCCAGATTCCTTCGCTGACAGACTGCCCTGCGGTGCAGCGGCGGGTGCGCTGTGCCTCGTGTGCCGACACATCATTCATGCGGTACAGCACCCGGCTGCCCAGCTTGAGAAACGTCGGGCCATTGCCGGTCATGCGCCAGCGCTCGAGGGTTTTTTCGGAAAGGCCCCAGCGGGCCGCGAGGGTGCGCGGGGTGATCAGTTCGGGCAGCGTGTGTTGCATCGGAATCTCCTGTCGTCAGTGGGGGACGCTGTTCCGTCGAGAGGGATGTGCGCCCGCAATGAGGAGATTCTTCGCCTGCTGATTTCCGAAGGCAAATGGCCAAAATTCGCTTTTGTGCGAAACGGGCACCAATAGCCCCCAAGCGTTACTCTAAATTGCTATCTGCTTCAGGGCTTTTTTACAACAGTGCCCCGGATATCGAGGCCGAGCACGACTGAATCGTGCCCGCAAACCCTCAGCCACCCGCTCCGCCCTGATCGACCTGAACTGTCTCCACGCGGACCATTACACCTGTCTGAACCGTTCTCTATTTTCGACAGGAGCCCGCCGTGAATCTGATCCGCCGCAGCAAGAAATCCACCGACGCCACAGCGAATACCGAATCCCCTTTGAATGAAATCGGGGACGTCAGCGCCGTGGCGCAAATGTTCGAGCGTCTGCGTAAGCAGAACGCCCAATACGATCAGGCCATTGCCGCATTGGTCGCCGCCAACCGCATCACCTGTGGCTGGGACAAACCCGCCGAGCCGGAGATGACGCTGACCATTCAGCGAGATGTACTGGCGGCCTTGGGCGATGCGGATGCGCTGGCCAAGTTCGATCAAGAACACCAGCAGGCGCTGGCACAAGAACAAGCCGCGCGCGTGAAGGCCACGCAGCAGGTGCAGGAAGCGCCGACCCGCGTCAAGGCGCTGGAGCAGTACCTCAACGAACTGGCCGGGCAGATGGTGGCCGGGCTGGATGAGACGCTGATCGATCAGGAAATCCGCCGCATCTTCCGACCCAGCGCGCAGCGGATGCTGGAGGCGGCGAAGCACTTCGTTCAGGCCTGGCGCGAGATGCAGAGTGTGGAAGGCGTGTTGCTTCAACGTGTACGCCTGACCCACACCCGCGTGACGGGCGATGCCTGCACCCGCTATGACCACGAGTTGATCGGGCGTGCGCGCGACGGCGAATTGTTGCCCACGCTCATCGAAGGGCTGACGTTTGAGGAACTGCGAGACCTGAATGACCAGTTCACTCGCACCGACAGCGAACTGGTCACGGCACTGGACAACGCCTTGCGCAGCGCGGGCTTCGACGGCTGGGGCCTGAAGGTCTATCACCCCAAAGGCAATAGCGACGAACGCCGCATCTACGCCCCCGATCCCAATCCGCCGAAGAAACACCTCGACCCCGGCCACGGCCTGTCGACCGTCGTGCGCGTGGATGTGTGAGGGGTGCCGCATGGAAATCCAGCCTTCCCGCCCGCGCTTGCCGGATCGCTTCGGGCCGCTGTCGCCGCGCATCGCGCCAGGGCCAGAAGGTCTGGATCGCCTGCCGGTCCGACAGCAGTCATTGCCACTGGCCGCACACGCCGCTGACGCACGCCCCGTCACGCCGTGGACGGACAACACGGCACCAGACGAGCCGACGTGGACGACGCCGGGGCGTGAGGCCTTTGCGCCGGTGCGGAGGCTGCGCCGCCCGGTACTGCGCCGTCGGGTGCGGGTGTGGTGGGAACGCTGGCTGCTGGCAGCGCTGCGCCTGACCTTTCGGCTGGAGCGCTGGTGGCGCAGACGGCAACGCAAATACCCATGGCAGCGGCAACGAACACGGCGCCGGTGAAATGGGTCCTTCCTTCAGAGAAACCCATACGGGGGGCGCGGGCGCGCTGCCCCGTCAGCGACAGAACCTGAAACCGGGTTACCACCCGGGTTACCGGTTACCACCTGATCGAAAGAGCGCGGTTTGACTTGGCTTCTGGCCGCCACAGCGCGTTCATGGACCTGTCTCAACCACAGGAGAAATTCGAAATGACGGACACACCCAACGGCAGCATCTCGGCCCAATTGGCCGCACTGCCGTCCCTGCCGATGGCCGAGCTCTGGGCGCTGTGGGATCAGCACTTTCCCCGGCGGCCCAGCCACCGCAACCGCAATTACGTCGAATCGCGTCTGGCCTACCGCATCCAGGAGCTGACCTACGGCGCACTGCCCACCAACATCCGCAAGTTGCTGGTTGAGGCCGGCGCCAAGCATTCCAAGATCAAGTCGGCCGCGGGGCGCAGCGCGCAGACCCTGCTGATGCCCGGCACCACGCTGATCCGGGAATGGGATGAACGCGAGTACCGCGTGACGGTCACGCCCGATGGTCTGTATGCCCTGGATGGCCAGGTGTTCAAGAGCCTGTCGGCGGCGGCGCGCCACATCACCGGTACGCGATGGAATGGGCCGAAGTTCTTTGGTCTGCGCGGCGGCAAAGGGGATGGTCAATGAACGCGCCTTTACTCGTTCCGCCCAAGCGCTGCGCGGTCTACTGCCGCGTGTCCAGCGACGAACGGCTGGACCAGTCCTTCAATTCCATCGATGCCCAGAAGGAAGCCGGGCACGCCTTCATCAAGAGCCAGAGCCACGAGGGCTGGATCGCCGTGGCCGACGACTACGACGATGGCGGCTACTCCGGCGGCAACATGGACCGGCCCGCGCTGCGCCGCCTGATGGCTGACATCGAGGCCGGAAAGGTCGACATCATGGTGGTTTACAAGATCGACCGGCTGTCACGCTCGCTGGCGGATTTTGCGAGGATGGTCGATGTGTTCGACCGCCACCGGGTCAGCTTCAGCGCCGTCACGCAGCAGATCAACGCGGCCACCTCGATGGGACGGCTGATGCTCAACGTGCTGTTGTCCTTCGCCCAGTTCGAGCGCGAGGTCACCGGCGAGCGCATCCGCGACAAGATCGCCGCCAGCAAGGCCAAGGGAATGTGGATGGGTGGGCCGCTGCCGCTGGGGTATGACGTGCGCGACAGGCTGCTGGTGATCAATGAAACCGAGGCTGCCCTGGTGCGCCGAATCTTCAATGACTTCGTGACCGTTCGCTCGGCCACCCTGATGGTCAAGACCTACGGCGCGGAAGGCGTGGTCACCAAGGGAGGCAAGCCCTTTACCAAGCAGACCATCTACAAGATGCTGCACAACCGGATGTACCTGGGCGAGATCGTCCACAAGGGGCAGAGCTTCCCCGGACAGCACCAGGCCATCATCACCCAGGCACAGTGGGATGCGGTTCAAGCGCTGATCGCCACCGATGGCATCGAGCGGCGGCGCGAGACCAACGACCGCCAGCGGGAACCGGTGTTGTTGCGCGGCCTGCTGTTCACGCCCGATGGCGAACGGCTGGTGCCGAGCTACACGGTCAAGAAGGGCAAGACCTACCGCTACTACAGCCCGATCAAACACCGGCGCTTTGGTGCGTGGGCCAGCAGCCACGGGCCGTTACCGGCGGCCCCCATCGAGGAATTGGTGACCCAGCAGATCGTGGCGTCGCTATCGGCCCCGCAAATTGTTCAGTCGGTGTGGGATCGGATTCGGACAACCCGTCCAGACCTGTCGGAGCCTGAGGTCGTGCTTCCGATGCGAAATCTGGCGGGCCTGTGGCAACAGCTGTTCCCCGTTGAACAGTGTCGACTGGCGCAGCTACTGATCGACCGTGTAGTGATTGCCGACAGCGGGCTGGAAATCATCTGGCGCGATCAGGGCTGGCAGGAACTGGCCGGGGAACTGCTGCCCGGCACCATTGGCGCGGAATTGCAGGAATGGGAACAGCAGGAGGTGGAGGCATGAAGCCCAAAGTGCAGCCCTTGGGCGCAGCCATCGCCCGCGAACGCCGGGATGGCGGCGAGGTCAAGCTGTCCACCTTCATCCCGCTGAAGATCAGGAAGCGCGGCGCCAGCAAGGTGGTGGTGCGGCCGGATGGGGCGGTCGAGTCGCCGGGCAAGGTCGCCACTCAGATCGACCAGCCCTTGCTCGTGGCACTGACGCGGGCCTTTTACTGGCAGAAACTGCTCGACGACGGTGTGGTCGGCAGTGGCAGCGAGATCGCCCAGCGCGAAGGCCTGCACCACTCGACGGTCAACGAGCTGCTGCGTCTGACGCTGCTGGAGCCGGCCATCATCCAGAGCATCCTGGCCGGGCAGCAACCCAAGTGCATGAGCCTGCTGTGGTTCCAGCGCAATCCGCTGCCGACCGACTGGGTGGCGCAGCGGGAGGTGGTGGCGGGGTTCGACGCCTGACCGAGTTACGAGCCCTCGATGACCCGTGCCACATCACTGCGGCATTCGGCGCATTGGCCCACCAGCAGCAAGTCGCCACCCTTGATGGTGCCGCTGAAATTGGTGATCGTGGTTTCGTGACGGCACTGGCCGCACCAGACGTTGGACAGCAGCCGCTAGCGAATGTCGGCAGGGATGGACTCCCAGCGCTGGCGGGCCGGCTTGGTAAAAGTGGGCAGTGATTCGATGGTCATGGTTCAGCGGACCCAGCGACGGGCATCCTTCAAGAGCAGCAACAATTGCTGTTCGCGCAGCGGTGACGCGATGAACCCGAACCGGGTGTAGAACCTCGCCGCTTCTTCATCGATGGGGTGGGTCAGCATGGCGCGGATGCCGGCCTGCTCGGCAATCAGCATCGTGCGGCGAATCGCATCCTGCAGCAAACCGAAGCCGATGCCTCGCCCCTGATCCGCTACCGAGACAGCGAGCCGCGCCAGAATCACAACTGGCAATGGGTACTGCCCCATCCCCTTGCGGATGCGCTCTGGCGCTTCCAGCGTGTCGACTTGTCCCACGGTCAGACTGAAGTAGCCCGCCACGCGGCCATCGTCCTCGGCAACGACAAAGGTCTTGGCCGAGCCACTGCCCTGCGCCTGGCGGGCGTGGCGCAACAGCCAGTCATTCAACGCGGGCTTGCCGCAATCAAAACCTTCCAGCCGATGCTGCGCGGCCAGCGGCTCCGGTGAGCGCAACGTCACTTCGTGTCCCAGGGCGCCTTACGGGCAAACAGGTCGCGCAAACCCTCGTTGGCCTGTTCGGGGCGATCCAGCAGATCCATAAGGGCCCGGTACTGGCTACCCGAGACCATGAACAACCGCTGATCGAGCAGGGTCTGCTCGGCGGCCAGGCACGCGCTGTCGAGGATGAAGTCGGTCAGCGATTTGTGGGCCACCTCGGCGGCACGGCGCAGCACCACCTCCTGTTCGGGGGTAGCGCGCAGCCCAAGTCGGGAAGAACGGGCGGAAGGCGACGATGCAACGGCAGTCATGGCAGCACCTCTTTTGTTAGATCAACTGCCGCAATGTTAGTACAAGTGACGAACGCTGTCTAGTTACACTGGTGACCGGTCGCCTTGGTTGACGATGAACCGACGCGCGTAAGTTGTTGATTTTGCTAGGCCACCATCTGCGCCTACCCGCAGGCCAAACGGAGAACAGAGACAGCTCCGGCCGAGAAAGTGGCCGATTTCGGGCGTTTCGGCAGCAGGCCACCCGCAGCACAGACGGCCGGAACCCCGCGTGGTGCGGGGATTTCGGGCAAGAAAAAGGGCCCGGAGACTATCCGAGCCCTTGTGTATGGTGGAGCTGGCGGGAATTGAACCCGCGTCCGCAAGCCTTCTTCGGGCAGATCTACATGTTTAGTGCTCTGTTTTCATTCTTGCATCTCACGTCGCGCAGGCACACGCTACGCAAGATGCCAGCACCCTTGAATCTCGTGCCATGCCAAGGTGCCCGGCATGCCACCAGCTGATGTAAATTCCCTTGCAGCCGGGAGGCCTTGCGGCCCCCTTGCCCAGCCCATCAGCGTGCTGTTGCAAGGCTCACCGGTATTTAAGCGGCGAGTGCGAAACGTTCGTCGTTTGCAGTTAGTTTAGTGAATGGAGATTTACGAGCGTCACTCAAGCTCGACATGCACCGCTCCGATTCCGAACCCACGTCGAAACCGGGACAGCCCCTTGGATGACTATTTTAGTCCAGGCCCACCAATTTCAAGAGGTCAAGGGGGGAATAAATCTCTGCATCCGCGCCCCAACTCTTCGGGGAGGCGCCCGAGCCAAGATAGCCGTACATGGCCACCACGGTTTTCATGCCTGCAGCTTGCCCTGCCTGAATATCTCTTTCGTCGTCACCGACGTAAATGCACTCGTGCGGCTCCAGCCCCAGGCGCCGTGCAGCCTCCCACAAAGGCTCTGGGTGGGGCTTGGAATACGCAGTGGTGTCTCCACTGACGATGGCCCCCGCATTGGCGAAAAGCGCCACGCGCTGGGCGATGAGCGAGGTAAAACGCTCCACTTTATTGGTCACCACACCCCATTTCAACGGACGATGCTCAAGAGTAGCCACCAATTCCTGGATGCCAGGAAACAATGCCGTTTGGTCGTGGATGCATTGCTCGTAGTTGGTGAAAAACTCTTCCCTCAAGCGGGGAAAGTCCGGATGGTCCGGCGTGATACCGAATGCCACCGACAACATACCCCTCGCGCCCGCGCCGGCCAGGGGACGATAGGCCTGCAGCGGCAGCGAAGGGAGCCCGCGGACGGACCGCAACTGGTCCGCAGCAAAGCCCAGGTCAGGCGCACTGTCAATCAAGGTACCATCCAGGTCGAACAACACCCCGCGCACCGCCGTGAAAGACACCTCGCTCATGCAGTTGGCCGCCTGGTAGCGAACAGGTAATTCACATCGGTATCCCCGCTCAGCCAATAGCGGCCGGTTACGGGGTTGTACTGCATGCCGCGCGTATGCAACACATCAAGGCCCGCCTGGCGGCATGCGGATGCCAGCTCACTAGGGCGGATGAATTTGGCGTACTCATGCGTTCCCTGGGGCAGCATCTTGAGCAGGTATTCCGCCCCCACGATCGCCAACGCAAAGGCCTTCGCATTCCGGTTGATCGTAGAGAAGAACACCCATCCGCCTGGCTTGACAAGGCGCGCGCATGCGGCCACGACCGACTGGGGATCGGGCACATGCTCCAGCATCTCCATGCAGGTGACCGTGTCGAACGACCCAGGACACTCGTTTGCCAACTCCTCGACGCTGATCTCCCGGTACTGTACGCGCGGCGTTTCCGCCTCCAGGGCATGGAGCCGCGCCACGCGCAATGCCTTGGACGCCAGGTCGATCCCCGTGACCTCTGCCCCCTTGCGGGCCATGGAGTCCGACAGAATTCCCCCGCCACACCCCACGTCGAGAACCTTGCGCCCTTCCAGAGGCGAGAGTTGATTGATCCAATCCAGCCGCAACGGATTGATTTGGTGCAGCGGACGGAATTCGCTGTCGGGGTCCCACCAGCGATGGGCCAGTTCCGAAAACTTGGCCAACTCAGCGGGATCGGCGTTTACAGAAACAGTCATGTTTTCATTGTCCCATCTGCAACGAGCAAGGCATAAAAAAAGCCCCGTTGCCGGGGCTTTTTTGTGACCGATGGATCGATCAGTTGGCGCGGGTACCAACCACTTCGATTTCCACACGGCGGTTCTTGGCGCGACCTTCCTTGGTCTTGTTGTCCGCCACGGGCTGCTTTTCGCCCTTGCCTTCGGTGTAGACGCGGTTCTTTTCGATGCCCTTGGACACCAAGTAAGCCTTCACGGCTTCAGCGCGACGCACGGACAGCTTCTGGTTGTAGGCGTCGGTACCGATGGAGTCGGTGTGACCCACGGCAATGATCACTTCCAGGTTGATGCCCTTGACCTTGGAAACCAGGTCGTCCAACTTGGCCTTGCCTTCGGGCTTGAGGACGGACTTGTCGAAGTCGAAGAAAGCGTCGGCTGCATAGGTCACCTTGCTAGCGATAGCAGGTGCGGGGGCCGGAGCGGCAGGAGCTGCGGCTGCAGGAGCGGGTGCAGCTGCGGGAGCAGGAGCAGCAGCCTTCACCAGAGCGCCGTCGCAACCTTCAGCAGCGGTTGCGGGGGTCCAGTTGGCGTCGCGCCAGCACAGTTCATTCGTGCCGTTCTTCCAGACCAGCTCGCCCGAGCCGTTTTGCCAGTTATCGATGACCTTACCGCCGTCTGCCGCCTTCACTTGAGCAACAGCCGAGGTAGCAAGCACAGCAGAGGCCAACAACATCGCCACTTTGTTCAGTTTCTTCATGGTTCTCCTCTTGGGGAAAAAGCCGCAGCCGCGCTGCGAATCAGGGACGTCGTCAGTGACCATCACCAAAAACGTTGAAATGATTGTGCCATACGTAACAAGGCCGGGGCTGCTTTGACGAGGTGCAAACCGTAGGACAAAAGCGCAATCCCAGGGATGTGTTGCTCAGCTACTACAGGGCGTTGCACCTAAAATGGCCGCTTCCTGCCGCCACCCCTCCGTCGACATGACCCAGTTTGCCAAAGAAACCCTGCCCATCAGTCTCGAAGAGGAGATGCGGCGCAGTTACCTGGATTACGCGATGAGCGTGATCGTCGGGCGCGCCCTGCCCGACGCGCGGGATGGCCTGAAGCCTGTGCACCGGCGCGTGCTGTTTGCCATGCACGAACTCAACAACGATTGGAACCGGCCTTATAAGAAGTCCGCCCGTATCGTTGGTGACGTGATCGGTAAGTACCACCCCCACGGCGACAGCGCGGTATACGACACGATCGTGCGCATGGCGCAAGACTTCTCTCTGCGCCACATGCTGGTGGACGGCCAGGGCAACTTCGGCTCAGTGGACGGCGACAGCGCCGCGGCAATGCGCTATACCGAAATCCGCCTGTCAAAAATAGCGCACGAGATGCTGGCGGACATCGACAAGGAAACGGTCGATTTCGGCCCGAACTACGACGGCAGCGAGAAGGAACCGCTGGTGCTGCCGAGCAAGCTGCCCAACCTGCTGGTCAATGGATCGGCCGGCATCGCGGTGGGCATGGCAACCAACATCCCGCCGCACAACCTCAATGAGGTGGTGGATGCCTGCTTGCACCTGCTGCGCCAGCCTGACGCGACGGTGGACGAACTCATGGAGATCATCCCCGCGCCCGACTTCCCCACGGCCGGCATCATCTACGGCATCAACGGGGTCAAGGAAGGCTACCGCACGGGCCGCGGCAAGGTGGTGATGCGCGCCAAGTGCCACTTCGAGGACATCGACAAGGGCCAGCGCCAGGCCATCATCGTTGACGAGCTGCCCTACCAGGTCAACAAGAAGACGCTACAGGAGCGCATGGCCGAGCTGGTGCACGAGAAGAAGCTCGAAGGCATCAGCCACATCCAGGACGAGTCGGACAAATCCGGCATGCGCCTGGTGATCGAGCTCAAGCGCGGCGAAGTACCCGAGGTGGTGCTCAACAACCTGTACAAGCAGACCCAGCTGCAAGACACCTTTGGCATGAACATGGTGGCGCTGGTGGACGGCCAGCCCAAGCTGTGCAACCTGAAGGACCTGATCGAGGTCTTCCTGCAGCACCGCCGTGAAGTGGTCACGCGCCGCACGGTGTTCGAGCTGCGCAAGGCCCGCGAGCGCGGCCACGTGCTGGAAGGCCTGGCCGTGGCGCTGGCCAACATCGACGAGTTCATCCGCATCATCCGTGAGTCGCCCACGCCGCCCGTGGCCAAGGCCGAACTGATGGCGCGTTCCTGGGACAGCCAGCTGGTGCGCGAGATGCTCACGCGCACGCGCGCCGATGGCGGCATGGTCAACGCGGACGACTACCGCCCCGAAGGGCTGGAACGCGAGTTCGGCATGCAGGAAGGCGGCCTGTACCGCCTGTCGGACACGCAGGCCCAGGAAATCCTGCAGATGCGCCTGCAGCGCCTGACGGGCCTGGAGCAGGACAAGATCGTGGCCGAGTACAAGGACGTCATGTCGGTCATCGAGGACCTGCTGGACATTCTGGCCAAGCCCGCGCGCGTGTCCACGATCATCGGCGAAGAGCTTTCCACGCTGCGCCAGGAGTTCGGCCAGTCCAAGGTGGGTGCGCGCCGCAGCACCATCGAGCACAGCGCCCAGGACCTGTCCACCGAGGACCTGATCACGCCCACCGACATGGTGGTCACGCTGTCGCACACCGGCTATATCAAGAGCCAGCCACTGTCCGAGTACCGCGCGCAAAAGCGCGGCGGGCGCGGCAAGCAGGCGGCGGCGACCAAGGAAGACGACTGGATCGACCAGCTCTTCATTGCCAATACGCACGACTACATCTTGTGCTTTTCCAACCGCGGCCGGCTGTATTGGCTCAAGGTGTGGGAAGTGCCCTCCGGCTCGCGCAACTCGCGCGGGCGCCCCATCGTCAACATGTTCCCGCTGGCCGAGGGCGAAAAAATCAACGTCGTGCTGCCCCTGACGGGCGGCATGCGTACCTTCCCCGCCGACCACTATGTGTTCATGGCGACCAGCATGGGCACGGTGAAGAAGACCGCACTGGACGAGTTCAGCAACCCCCGCAAGGGCGGCATCATCGCGGTGAATCTGGATGATGGCGACTACCTGATCGGCGCGGCGCTGACCGACGGTCAGCACGACGTGATGCTGTTCTCCGACGGCGGCAAGGCCGTGCGCTTCGACGAGAACGACGTGCGGCCGCTGGGCCGCCAGGCGCGCGGCGTGCGCGGCATGATGCTGGAGGACGGCCAGAGCGTGATCGCCATGCTGGTGGCTGAGGATGAGAACCAGAGCGTGCTCACCGCCACCGAGAACGGCTACGGCAAGCGCACGAGCATCGTCGAGTACACCCGCCATGGGCGCGGCACCAAGGGCATGATCGCCATCCAGCAAAGCGAGCGCAACGGCAAGGTCGTGGCCGCCACGCTGGTGCATGCCGACGACGAGATCATGCTGATCACCGATACCGGCGTGCTGGTGCGCACCCGCGTGTCCGAGATCCGCGAACTGGGCCGCGCCACGCAGGGCGTGACGCTGATCTCGCTGGACGAAGGCGCCAAGCTCAGCGGACTGCAGCGCATCGTGGAGAACGACGCGAACGCCGCTGATCTCGATGCAGCCGACGCCCCGCCGCCTGCTGACGCCTGAAACCGCTTCCAAAACGATAGCTGCCAGCGCTTGAATGACAAGCGCTGGCAGCACATTTGACCCATGACCATGAATCGCCCTTACAACTTCTCGGCCGGTCCGGCCGCCATCCCTGAGGAAGTGCTGCAGCAGGCCGCCGCCGAGATGCTGGACTGGCACGGCAGCGGCATGGGCGTGATGGAGATGAGTCACCGCGGCAAGGAGTTCATCGCGATCTACGAGCAGGCCGAAGCCGACCTGCGTGAGCTGCTGGCGGTGCCACCAGAGTTCAAGATCCTGTTCATGCAGGGCGGTGGCTTGGCGGAGAACGCCATCGTGCCGCTGAACCTTTCGCGCGCAGCCACCGTGGACTTCGTGGTCACCGGCAGCTGGAGCCAGAAGTCGCGCAAGGAGGCAGCCAAATACGCCGCCGAGGTGCGCACCGCGGCCTCCGGCGAAGAGAGCCACTTCACCACCCTGCCCGACCCGGCCGGCTGGCAGCTGAGCCGCGGCGCCAGCTACGTGCACATCTGCAGCAACGAGACCATCCACGGCGTGGAATTCCAGGAGCTGCCCGACCTGCGCGCCCTGGGCAGCGATGCGCCACTGGTGATCGATTTCTCCTCTCACGTGGCGTCGCGCCCCGTCGACTGGAGCCGCGTGGGCCTGGCCTTTGGCGGCGCGCAGAAGAATCTGGGCCCGGCAGGCCTGACGCTGGTGGTGGTGCGCGAGGACCTGCTGGGCCACGCCCTGCCCGCCTGCCCCAGCGCCTTCGATTACAAGATCGTGGCCGAGAACCACTCGATGTTCAACACGCCCCCCACCTGGGGCATCTACATGGCGGGCCTCACCTTCCAGTGGCTCAAGCGCCAGCGCGAGGGCGCGGCCAGCGGCGTGGCCGCGATGGAGCAGCGCAACATCGCCAAGGCGCGGCTGCTGTACGACTTCATCGACCAGTCGCAGTTCTACGTGAACAAGGTGGCGGCCAACTGCCGCTCGCGCATGAACATCCCCTTCTTCCTGCGCGATGAGTCGCGCAACGACGCCTTCCTGGCCGGCGCCAAGGAGCGCGGCCTGCTGCAGCTCAAGGGCCACAAGTCCGTGGGCGGCATGCGCGCCAGCATCTACAACGCCATGCCTCTGGCGGGCGTGCAGGCGCTGGTGGACTATCTGCAGGACTTCGAACGCACCGCTGCCTGAAGCCACGGCACGGCCCTTTCATAAAAATGTGAGCTGCGCGCGCTTGATGTATCTGGGTTTGAGATAGTTTCTCCACTCAAACACAGAACAGACAAGCGCGGGCAGCTATCAAATCCATGGCAGACAACGCTTCAAGCCCCACACCCCAGGCCAGCCCCGCGCTGGCCGATCTGCGCGTGCAGATCGATTCGCTGGACCACCAGCTGCTGCAGCTTCTCAACCAGCGCGCCCGCGTGGCCGAGCAGGTGGGCGAGCTGAAGAAGCGCGAGGGCACGCCCTACTTCCGCCCCGACCGCGTCGCCCAGGTGATCGAGAAGATCACCAACGCCAACCCCGGCCCGCTCAAGGGCGCACACGTGTCCGCCATCTGGCGCGAGATCATGTCGGCCTGCCTGGCGCTGGAATCGCCCCAGCGCGTGGCCGTGCTGGGCCCCGAGGGCACGTTCTGCGAGCAGGCAGCCATCGAGTACTTCGGCGGCGCGGCCGACCTGATGTACTGCAACAGCTTCGACGAGGTGTTCCACGCCACGGCCGCGGGCAGCGCGCAGTACGGCGTGGTGGGCGTGGAGAATTCCAACGAGGGCGTGGTCACGCGCTCGCTGGACATGTTCCTGCACACCCCCTGCCATGTGGTCGGCGAGGTCAGCCTGCTGGTGCGCCACAACCTGCTGCGCTCCACCAACAGCGCCGAGCACATCGAGGCCGTGTTGGCCCATCCCCAGGCGCTGGCACAGTGCCAGGGCTGGCTGTCCAAGCACCTGCCCCACGCCGAGCGCCGGCCCGTGTCCAGCAATGCCGAAGGCGCACGCCTGGCCGCCACCAACCCGGCGTGGGCCGGCATCTCCAGCGAGCGCGCCGCGCAGCAGTTCGGCCTGCATGTGGTGGCCCACGCCATCCAGGACGACGCCTACAACCGCACGCGCTTTGCCGTGATCTGCCTGCCGCACACGCTGGCCACGCCCGCGCCCACGGGGCGGGACTGCACCAGCCTCATCATCTCGGTGCCCAACCGTCCCGGCGCCGTACACGACCTGCTGGTGCCCTTGAAGAAGCACGGCGTGTCCATGACGCGCTTTGAATCCCGCCCCGCGCGCACAGGACAGTGGGAGTACTACTTCTACATCGACATCGAAGGCCACCCCGCCCAGCCCAACGTGGCCGCCGCGCTGGCCGAGCTGCAGCAGCTGTGCGCCTTCTACAAGGTGCTGGGCACCTACCCCGTTCCGGCGTGAGGGGGCAGCATGTTTGAACAACTGGGACTGATCGGCTGCGGCCTCATGGGCGGCTCCTTCGCCCTGGCATTGAAGAAGGCGGGACTGGTCAAGCGCGTCGTGGGCTACAGCAAGTCGCCCTCCACCACCGATCGGGCGCGCCAGCTCGGCGTGATTGACGTTGAGGCGCCCTCCGCGCTGCTGGCCGCCGCGGGTGCCGACATCGTGCTGCTGGCCGTTCCCGTGGCCGCGACCGAATCCACCCTGAAGGCCATCAAGCACTTGGTCACGCCGCAGATGCTGCTCATGGACGTGGGCTCCACCAAGGCCGACGTGGTGCAGGCCGCGCGCCGCGCGCTGCGTGACCAGATCGGCTCGTTCGTGCCGGCGCACCCGATCACGGGGCGCGAGGTGTCGGGCGTGGAACATGCCGACGTCGACCTGTACACCGGCCGCCAGGTGATCCTGACCCCCACCGAGCGCACCCTCACCGCCCAGCTGCACCGCGCGGAGGAAGTGTGGCGCGCCCTGGGCTGCCACGTGAGCAGCATGTCCCCCGAGGCGCACGACGCCAGCTTCGCGGCCGTGAGCCATCTGCCGCACATGCTCGCGTTCGCCATGATCTCGGGCATCACCGCGCAGCCCAACGCGGACGAACTGCTCGCACTGGCCGGACCCGGCTTTCGCGACTTCACCCGCATCGCCGCCAGCGACCCCAAGATGTGGCGCGACATCCTGCGCGCCAACCGCGACGAGGTGCTGGCCCAGTCGCGCGTGTTCAAGCAGGCACTGCAGACGCTGGAGGAGGCCATGCAGGCCGACAACGACCAGGCGCTGGAAGACCTCATCACGCTCGCCAGTCACACCCGCGCGCACTGGCGCATGGGCGCGCCCCGCAAGCACAAGGACCACTGATGTTCTCCACCGCGTTCCTCGACCTGCCTCCCCTGGCCAGCGTGCAGGGCAGCGTGCAGCTGCCGGGCTCCAAGAGCATCTCCAACCGCGTGCTGCTGCTGGCCGCGTTGAGCCAGGGCACGACCGAGGTGCGCGACCTGCTGGCCTCCGACGACACGCGCGTGATGCTGGATGCGCTGCGCCAGCTCGGCTGCACGGTCGACGAAGCCGGAGGCGGCACCGTGCGCATCACGGGTTTGGGATCGTCCACGCCGCCCTCGCCCACGCAGCTCTTCATGGGCAACGCCGGCACGGCCATGCGCCCGCTCACTGCGGCACTCGCGCTGCTGGGCGGCGAGTACGAACTGTCGGGCGTGCCGCGCATGCACGAGCGTCCCATTGGCGACCTGGTGGACGCCCTGCGCCAGCTCGGCTGCCGCATCGACTACCTGGGCAACGAAGGCTTTCCGCCGCTGCGCATCGCCCACGCGGGCGGCCTGCCGCCGCTGCAGCTGCAGGCGCCGATCCGCGTGCGCGGCGACGTGTCCAGCCAGTTCCTCACCGCGCTGCTGATGGCGCTGCCGCTGGTGGCCCGGCAGCAGGACGTGGTGATCGAAGTCGTGGGCGAGCTGATCTCCAAGCCCTACATCCACATCACGCTGGAGCTGCTGGCGCGCTTTGGCATCGCCGTGCGGCACAAGCAGTGGCAGCGCTTCACCATTCCCGCGGGCAGCCGCTACCAGTCGCCGGGGCTGATCCATGTGGAGGCGGATGCATCATCTGCTAGCTATTTCATAGCTGCTGGCGCAATCGCTGCGGGCGCTAGCGGCCAAAAAGGCATCAAGATCCTGGGCGTCGGACTGGACTCGATCCAGGGCGACATCCGCTTCGTCGAGGCGGCGCAGGCCATGGGCGCACGCGTCACCGGCGGCCCCAACTGGCTGGAGGTGGCCCGCGACACCTGGCCGCTCAAGGCGATCGACCTGGACTGCAACCACATCCCCGATGCAGCGATGACCCTCGCCGTCATGGCGCTGTATGCGCGGGGCACGACCGTGCTGCGCAACATCGCAAGCTGGCGCGTCAAGGAAACCGACCGCATTGCCGCCATGACCTGCGAGCTGCGCAAGCTGGGCGCCACGGTGGAGGAAGGCGCGGACTACCTGCGCGTCACGCCACCCGCCCAGTCCGGCGACTGGCGCGCCGCCAGCATCCACACCTACGACGACCACCGCGTGGCCATGTGCTTTTCGCTGGCGGCCTTCAACCCGGCCGGGCTGCCCGTGCGCATCGAAGACCCCAAGTGCGTCGCCAAGACCTTCCCGGATTACTTCGAGGCCCTGTTCCAGGTGGCGCAGACCGACGCGGACCGCATCCCCGTGATCTGCATCGACGGCCCGACGGCCTCGGGCAAGGGCACAGTGGCCGCTGCCGTGGCGCGTGCGCTGGGCTACCACTTCCTGGATTCAGGGGCGCTGTACCGCGTCACCGCCCTCGCGGCGACCCGTGCGGGCCTGGAGATCAGCCCCGACAACGAGCCGCGCATCGCCGAACTGGCGCGGCAACTGCCCGTGCGCTTCGCGGGCGACCGCATCTGGCTGGGCGAGGAAGACGTTACCGACGCCATCCGCACCGAGCAGGCCGGCATGAACGCCTCGCGCGTGTCGGCGCTGCCGGCCGTGCGCGGCGCCCTGGTCGCGCTGCAGCATGGCTTTCGCCGCCTGCCGGGCCTGGTGGCCGACGGGCGCGACATGGGCACGGTGATCTTCCCGCAAGCACCGCTCAAGGTCTTCCTCACGGCCAGCGCCGCCTGCCGGGCCGAGCGCCGCTATAAGCAGTTGATTTCCAAGGGAATTTCGGCTAATATCGCCGACCTTCGCGCAGACTTGGAAGCGCGGGACGCGCGGGACGCAAACCGCAGTGCCTCGCCCCTGAAGCCCGCGCAGGACGCCCTGGTACTGGACAACTCCGAGCACACGATCGACGAGGCCGTGATGCAGGTGATTGACTGGTGGCAGGCTCGCCAGCCGTTCGGCGCGTAAGCGCTGACGGCCGGTACATGGCCCACACGGCTCCCGCCGCGCCCTGACTGCGCACTGGCCGTGTGGTTCTTACAACCTCAACCCCGCGGTGTGATGCCGCACAACCTCCGCAAGCAGTCTTAGAAACGAAGGCAATGGTGCCGTCGGAAACCTGCATGCGGGCAAGGAACTACATGTCTGAATCTTTTGCCGCCCTTTTTGAAGAGTCGTTGACACGCACCGAAATGCGTCCCGGCGAAGTCATCACCGCTGAAGTCGTGCGCGTGGAGCACAACTTCGTCGTGGTGAACGCTGGCCTGAAGTCGGAAGCCTATGTGCCGATCGACGAATTCAAGAACGACCAGGGCGAGATCGAAGTCCAAGTGGGCGACTTCGTGTCCGTGGCCATCGGCTCCATCGAAAACGGCTACGGCGACACCATCCTGTCGCGCGACACCGCCAAGCGTCTGGCCTCCTGGCTGTCGCTGGAGAAGGCGCTGGAATCCGGCGAATTCGTGACCGGCACGACCTCCGGCAAGGTCAAGGGCGGCCTGACGGTGCTGGTCAACGGCATCCGCGCCTTCCTGCCCGGTTCGCTGATCGACACCCGTCCCGTCAAGGACCTGACTCCGTACGAAAACAAGACCCTGGAGTTCAAGGTCATCAAGCTGGACCGCAAGCGCAACAACGTGGTGCTGAGCCGCCGCGCCGTGGTGGAAGCCTCCATGGGCGAAGAGCGCGCCAAGCTGATGGAAACGCTGAAGGAAGGCGCCATCGTCAACGGCGTGGTCAAGAACATCACCGAATACGGTGCGTTCGTGGACCTGGGCGGCATCGACGGCCTGCTGCACATCACCGACATGGCATGGCGCCGCGTGCGCCACCCCTCCGAGGTGGTCACCGCCGGCCAGGAGATCACGGCCAAGATCCTCAAGTTCGACACCGAGAAGAACCGCGTCTCGCTGGGCCTCAAGCAAATGGGCGACGACCCGTGGCTGGGCGTATCGCGCCGCTACCCCTCGGGCACGCGCCTGTTCGGCAAGGTCACGAACATCGCCGACTACGGTGCGTTCGTCGAGCTGGAGCCCGGCATCGAAGGCTTGGTGCACGTCTCTGAAATGGACTGGACCAACAAGAACGTGGCGCCCAACAAGCTGGTGTCGCTGGGCGACGAGGTCGAGGTCATGGTGCTGGAGATCGACGAGGACAAGCGCCGCATCAGCCTGGGCATGAAGCAGTGCAAGGCCAACCCCTGGCAAGAATTCGCGCAGGACACCAAGCGCGGCGACCGCGTCAAGGGCCCGATCAAGTCGATCACCGACTTCGGCGTGTTCGTGGGCCTGGCTGCCGGCATCGACGGCCTGGTGCACCTGTCCGACCTGTCCTGGAACGAGCCCGGCGAATCCGCCGTGCGCAACTACAAGAAGGGCCAGGAAGTCGAGGCGATCGTGCTGGCCGTGGACGTGGACCGCGAGCGTATCTCCCTGGGCATCAAGCAGCTCGACGGCGACCCGTTCACCACCTTCGTGACGGTGAACGACAAGGGCCAGACGGTGACCGGCAAGGTCAAGACCGTGGACGCCCGTGGCGCCGAGATCGATCTGGGCGAAGACATCGTGGGCTACCTGCGCGCTTCGGAAATCTCCCGCGACCGCGTGGAAGATGCCCGCAACGTGCTGAAGGAAGGCGACGAGGTCACGGCCGTGGTGGTGAACGTGGATCGCAAGACCCGCAACATCCAGCTGTCCATCAAGCAAAAGGACATGGTTGACCAGCAGGAAGCCATGGCGCACCTGTCGGCCCAGTCCGCGAAGGAAAACGCCGGTACCACCAGCCTGGGCGCCCTGCTGCGCGCCAAGCTGGACAACTCCGACAAGTAATCCGTCGCGGCCTGCCCTGCAGGCGCCGGTGTGCCTCCACCTGCGGGTGGCGGCACACCACACACAGCGGGCGCTCTGGTAGCGCCCGCTGTCACATCAACCTCTGCCCGAATGCCGTCCCATGACCCGATCTGACCTCGTCGAAGAACTGGCTGCCCGCTTTGGGCAGCTCACCCAGCGCGACGCCGAATACGCCGTCAAGACCATTCTGGACGCCGTGAGCGATGCACTGGTGCGCGGGCACCGCATCGAGATCCGCGGCTTTGGCAGCTTCTCGGTCAACCGCCGCCCCCCGCGCATGGGCCGCAATCCGCGCAGCGGCGAGGCGGTGCATATCCCCGAAAAGCGCGTTCCCCACTTCAAGCCCGGCAAGGCACTGCGCGAAACCGTGGACCAGCGCACCGCTGAACTGCAGGGCGTACAGGCGCAATAAAACCATAGCTGTTCACGCTTGCTGGGCAGGCGCTAGAGCCGTTTTTGGCTTGAGGCCAACGGATGGCCTGCCGCCCACCGCTCAGGCCGCTACGCTGCCCGTAGAATCTCGCCACCACTGGGGAGATGCATGAAATACCTCCTGTGGCTGCTCAAGGCAGCCATTTTTTTTACCCTGTTCGCGTTCGCGCTGAACAACCAGCAGGACGCCACGGTGTACTTTTTCTTCGGCACGCAGTGGACGGCACCGGCCGTGCTGATCGTGCTGACGGCCTTCGCGCTTGGCGTGGCCGTAGGCGTGCTGGGCATGGTGCCGCGCTGGTGGCGCCACCGCAGCGCCGCGCGCCGCGCGCACCAGGCCTTGCCGCACCCCGCCGCGCCCGCCCCCGCGTCCTCTGCCGCATCTCCGGCGGCGGCCGACCCCGCCCTGCCGCAGCCGCAGCCGCCCGTCCATGGAATTTGACCTGAGCTGGATCTTCCTGGGGCTGCCGCTGGCCTTCGGGCTGGGGTGGTTCGCCTCGCGTTTCGACCTGCGGCAGATGCGCGAGGAGAACCGCCGCGCACCCAAGGCTTACTTCAAGGGCCTGAACTACCTTCTCAACGAGCAGCAAGACCAGGCCATCGACGCCTTCATCGAGGCGGTGCAAAACGACCCCGACACCACCGAACTGCACTTCGCCCTGGGCAACCTGTTTCGCCGCCGCGGCGAGTACAACCGCGCCGTGCGGGTGCACGAGCACCTGCTGTCGCGCGGCGACCTGAGCCGCGCCGACCGCGAGCGCGCGCAGCATGCGCTGGCGCTGGACTTCCTCAAGGCAGGCCTGCTCGACCGCGCGGAAGACGCACTGCGCCGCCTGGAGGGCAGCGCCTTCGAGGGCCAGGCACGCATGGCCCTGCTGGCCATCTACGAGCGTTCGCGCGACTGGCCACAGGCGTCGGACATTGCACGGCGCATGCACGATGCGCAGCAGGGCGACTTCAGCACCCGGCTGGCGCACTACCTGTGCGAGCAGGCGCTGGCGCTGGCGGCCCATGGCGAACTGCACGCCGCCCAGGCGCTGCTGGAGCAGGCCCTGGCCACGGCGCCCCAGGCGCCGCGCGCGCGCATCGAGCTGGCGCGGCTGCAGCAGCGCCAGGGCCAGCCCGAAGCGGCCTTCGACACCCTGCAAGCGCTCGCCCAGGCTGCACCCGCCGCGCTGCCGCTGGCCGCACCGCTGCTGGTGGAGACCGCCACCGCCACGGGACAAGCGCCGCAGGCCCAGGCGCTGCTGCAGCACCACTACGGGGACATGCCATCCCTGGATCTGCTGGAAGCCGTGGTGGCGCTGGAGGCTGCCAACGCGGACACTGCGGCCGTCGGGCGCGAATGGTACGTGCGCCACCTGGAGCGCGAGCCCTCCCTGGTCGCCGCGACGAAGTGGCTGGCAGGCGAGACGCTGACCCATGAGCAGTTCCACCCGCAAATCCAGCGCGCGCTGGAGCAAGCGGCAAAGCCGCTCACGCGCTACCGCTGCGCAGCCTGCGGGTTCGAGGCACGCCAGCACTTCTGGCAATGCCCGGGCTGCCAGACCTGGGACAGTTATCCGGCACGGCGCGTCGAGGAGCTGTAGCCGTGCGCATGCCCCCGGCCCTGCGGCTTGCGAGCGTAGCGCTCGTGCTGCTGCATGCTGCCGTCGCGCTGGCCGGCGTGGACGTGAACCACGCACGCGAAGCGGACCTGGATGGCGTCAGGGGCATCGGGCCGGCGATGTCGTCGCGCATCCTGGCAGAGCGGGCACGCGGGCCCTTCCAGGACTGGAGCGACCTGATCGCACGCGTGAAGGGCATCGGCCCCGCGGCCGCCGCCCGGCTGTCGGCGCAGGGGCTCACCGTCAATGGCGCCGCCTATCCAACCGTAGCAACGCCCGCGGGCGCGCCTGCAGCCTCCGACGCGGGGGCCGGCGACAGCCCCTCCTCACGCTGACACACACTGGTAGCCGCGCGCCATAACGCGCTGGACGGCAGCGTATTCGCCGCCACTTGCTCGGGTTTTCATAGCACGCGGGAAGGGGCGACGCCCTAGAATCAGACGCTGATGCCTCTGACCCTCCTCATTCTTCTTCCCTTTGTGGGCAGCTTGCTGGCGGCCGTGCTGCCCGCGAATGCGCGCAATACCGAGTCCACGCTCGCGGGCCTGGTCGCGCTGTTTTGCACGGTGCAAACGGCGCTGTACTTCCCCCAGATCGCCGAAGCGGGCGTGTTGCGCGAGGAGATCACCTGGTTGCCTGCCCTGGGCCTGAACCTGGTCATCCGCATGGACGGGTTCGCCTGGATGTTCAGCATGCTGGTGTTCGGCATCGGTACGCTGGTGGTGCTGTATGCGCGCTACTACATGTCGCCGGCGGACCCGGTGCCGCGCTTTTTCTCGTTCTTTCTGGCTTTCATGGGCGCCATGGCCGGCGTGGTGCTGTCGGGCAACATCATCCAGCTGGTGTTCTTCTGGGAGCTCACCAGCCTGTTCTCGTTCCTGCTCATCGGCTACTGGCACCACCGCGAAGACGCCCGCCGGGGTGCGCGCATGGCCCTCACCGTGACGGGCGCGGGCGGACTGTGCCTGCTGGCCGGCATGCTGGTGCTGGGCCACATCGTGGGCAGCTATGACCTGGACCGCGTGCTGGGCGCAGCCGAGCTGGTGCGCGACCACCCCATGTACCTCACGGCGCTGGTACTGGTGCTGCTGGGGGCGTTCACCAAGAGTGCGCAGTTTCCGTTCCACTTCTGGCTGCCCAACGCCATGGCTGCGCCCACGCCCGTGTCGTCGTACCTGCACTCGGCCACCATGGTGAAGGCGGGCGTCTTCCTGCTGGCACGGCTGTGGCCCGTCATGGGCGGCACGGAGCCGTGGTTCTGGCTGGTGGGCGGCGCGGGCCTGGCCACGCTGCTCATCGGCGGCTACGCGGCCATGTTTCAGAACGACCTCAAGGGCCTGCTGGCGTATTCCACGATCTCGCACCTGGGCCTGATCACGCTGCTGCTGGGCCTCAACAGCCCTCTGGCCGCCGTGGCCGCCGTGTTCCACATCATGAACCACGCCACGTTCAAGGCGTCGCTGTTCATGGCCGCGGGCATCATCGACCACGAAAGCGGCACGCGGGACATACGGCGCCTCTCGGGCCTGCGGCGCATGATGCCCGTCACCGCCACGCTGGCCACGGTCGCCAGCGCCGCCATGGCGGGCGTGCCGCTGCTCAACGGCTTCCTGTCCAAGGAGATGTTCTTCGCGGAGACGGTGTTCTTCGACGCTGCGCCGGCCGTGGCCCAGATACTGCCGATCGCGGCCACCGTCGCGGGCATGTTCAGCGTGGCCTATTCGCTGCGCTTCATCGTCGATGTGTTCTGGGGCCCCCCCGCCACCGACCTGCCGCACGAGCCCCATGAGCCGCCGCACTGGATGCGCGTGCCGGTGGAGCTGCTGGTCTGCGCCTGCCTGGTGGTGGGCGTGCTGCCCGCGTGGTCGATCGGCCAGTACCTGAATGCCGCGGCGCTGCCGGTGGTGGGGGGCGAACTGCCGGCCTTCAGCCTGGCGGTCTGGCACGGCTTCAACACGCCCTTCATGATGAGCCTGGTGGCACTGGTCGGCGGCATCGCCCTGTACATGGTGTTGCGCTGGGAGCGCAAGCAAGGCCGCATCAACGCCGCCCCACTGATGCACCGCGTCAGCGGACGCGGCGTGTTCGAGGCAGTGCTGGTGCAGATCACGCGCTGGGGGCACAGCGGGCGGCGCCTGCTGTCCACGCGCCGCCTGCAGTGGCAGATGCTGTGGCTGGTGCTCGTCACGCTCGTGGGCGCCGCCATGCCGCTGTACACACGCGGCTTGCAGCTGGGAGACCGGGGCACGCTGCCGCTGTCGCCCGCTTTCGTGCTGATCTGGGCGTTGGGCATGGTCTGCGCCGTGGCCTCGGCCTGGCAGGCCAAGTACCACCGCCTGGCCGCGCTGACCCTCATGGGCGGTGCAGGGCTGTGCGTCTGCATCACCTTCCTGTGGTTCTCCGCGCCGGACCTCGCACTCACCCAGCTGGCCGTGGAACTGGTCACCACCATCCTGATCCTGCTGGGCCTGCGCTGGCTGCCCAAGCGCGACGAAAGCCTGCCCGCCTCGCCCGCCAGCGCCGCGCTGGCGCGCACGCGGCGCGTGCGCGACCTGCTGCTGGCCGTCGCCGCGGGCGGCGGCATGGCGTGGCTGGCATTTGCCATGATGAGCCGGCCCTTCGCGCAGAGCACCTCCACGTTCTTCCTGGAGCGCGCCCTCACCGAGGGCGGCGGCACCAACGTGGTCAACGTCGTGCTGGTGGACTTCCGCGGGTTCGACACGTTCGGCGAGATCGTGGTGCTGGGCATCGTGGCGCTTGCGGTGTATGCGCTGTTGCGGCGCTTTCGCCCCGCAGTGGAGACCATGGACCTGCCCGAGCAGCAGCGCTACCTGCCGGCCGATCTACAGACCGACCTGCTGAACCCGCGCAACGCCACCGACACGGCCATCGGTTACCTGATGGTGCCCGCGGTGCTGGTGCGGCTGCTGCTGCCGTTCTCGGCCCTGGTGGCCTTCTACCTCTTCATGCGCGGGCACAACCAGCCGGGCGGCGGCTTCGTGGCGGGCCTGGTGTTCTCGGTGGGGCTGGTGCTGCAGTACATCATTTCGGGCACATCGTGGGTCGAGGCGCACCTGCCCCTGTATCCGCGGCGCTGGATTGCCTCCGGCCTGCTGCTGGCGCTGGGCACCGGACTGGGCGCCGTGGCGCTGGGCTATCCGTTCCTTACCAGCCACACCGCGCACCTGCACCTGCCGCTGATCGGGGACCTCCACGTGGCCAGCGCCATGTTCTTCGACATGGGCGTCTTCGCGCTCGTCGTCGGCTCCACGCTGCTCATCCTCACTGCCATCGCCCACCAGTCGGTGCGCAGCCACCGTTACCACGCCCGTCTCATGGAAGAAGAACAACAAGCGGCCAGCGAGCAAGCAGCCGTCCCGGCCACACAAGGAGCCGTCTGATGGAAATCGTGCTGGCTCTGTCCATCGGCGTGCTCACGGGCTCGGGCGTCTGGCTGCTGCTGCGCCCCCGCACCTTCCAGGTCATCATGGGCCTGTCGCTGCTGTCGTATGCCGTGAACCTGTTCATCTTCAGCATGGGTCGCCTGGGCCTGGCCGTGGGCAAGGAGCCCGTGCTCGTGCCCGGCGTGCCGCAAGACCTGCAACATTACGCGGACCCCATGCCCCAGGCGCTGGTGCTCACCGCCATCGTGATCGGCTTTGCCATGACCGCACTGTTCCTCGTCGTGCTGCTGGCTTCGCGGGGCATGTCGGGCACCGACCACGTGGACGGCTCGCACTCGCGTGAAACGCAGGAGATGCCATGAGCCGCATCGCGGAGCTGACCTCCCTGCTCATGCCGCACCTGATGCTGGCGCCCATCGGGCTGCCGATGCTCACGGCCGCTTTGCTGCTCACCATGAAGGAAGAGCAGCAGCGCCTGAAGCTGGGCCTGAACATCCTGTCCACCCTGCTCGGGCTGCTGGTGGCCGTGGCGCTGCTGCTGTGGTCGCACGAATCCAGAGCGCCCGCGACCATGGGTGTGTACCTGCCGGGCAACTGGCCGGCGCCGTTCGGCATCGTGCTGGTGCTGGACCGGCTCTCGGCCATGATGCTGCTGCTGACGGGCTTCGTGGCGCTGTGCTCCATTGTGTTCGCCGGTGCGCGCTGGCACCGCGCCGGCGTGCACTACCACACGCTGTTCCAGTTGCAGCTCATGGGGCTGGGGGGCGCCTTCCTCACGGGCGACCTGTTCAACCTGTTCGTCTTCTTCGAGATCCTGCTGGCAGCCTCGTACGGCCTGCTGCTGCACGGCGCCGGCCGCACGCGCGTGCAGGCCGGCCTGCACTACATCGCCATCAACCTGGCGGCGTCCTCGCTGTTCCTGATCGGCGCGTCCATGCTGTACGGCATCACGGGCACGCTCAACATGGCCGACCTGGCGCAGGCCATCCCGCAGGTGTCGGCCGCCGACCGGGGGTTGCTGCACTCGGCGGCCGCCATCCTGGCCACGGCGTTTCTCATCAAGGCGGCTGTGTGGCCCCTGAACTTCTGGCTGGTGCCGGCCTACAGCGCGGCCACGGCGCCCGTGGGCGCGCTGTTCGCCCTGATGACCAAGGTGGGCATCTACACGCTGCTGCGCCTGTGGACGCTGATGTTCAGCAGCGAGGCCGGTCCCTCCTCCCTGTTCGGCAGCCTGTGGCTGATCGGCGGCGGCATGGTCACCATGGCCTTCGGCGCCATCGGCATGATGGCCTCGCAGCGCCTCACCCACCTGGCCGGCCATGCGGCCGTGCTGTCGTCGGGCACGCTGCTGGCGGCAGCAGGCTTCGGGCAGAACGCGCTCACCGCCGGGCTGCTGTACTACCTGCCCAGCTCCACGCTGGCCGTGAGCGCGCTGTTCCTGCTGGCCGACCTGATCGACCGCTGGCGCAACGATGGCGCGTCGCTGGCGCCTTACGAACTGGACGACGTGGCCCCCTTCCTCACCCCCGAGCTGATGCCCACCACCGGCCTGAACCTGGACGAGGACGAGGAAGTGCTGGTCGGCCGCGTCATCCCCGCCGCGGCCGCGTTTCTGGGTCTGGCCTACATGGCCTGCACGCTGGTGATTGCGGGCCTACCGCCGCTGTCCGGCTTCATCGGCAAGTTCGCGATGCTGACGGCGCTGGTAAACCCGCTGGGGCTCGGCTCCTCGGCCGGCACACAGCCCGGCCTGCCGGGCTGGACGTTGATCGCGCTGATGATCGCCACGGGTCTGCTGGCGCTGCTGGCGCTCACGCGCTCGGGCATACGCCACTTCTGGGCCGCGCACGACCGCCCCACGCCCCAGTTGCGCGTGATGGAGGGGCTACCCATCGCCATACTGCTGGGGGCCTGCGTGGCGCTCACCCTGCAGGCCAACGGCGTGATGCGTTTCACCGAGGCAACGGCCAACGGGCTGCATGCGCCGGGCACGTATGTACGCGCCGTGATGACGGCCGCGCCCATTCCCGGCCCCACCACGACGCCGACGCCTGAGCGCGCGGAAAGCTCTGCCACCACGAAGGCCGCGCCATGATGAAGAAGCTGCTGCCCGCCCCGCTGGTCTCCCTGGGTTTGTTCGTGATGTGGCTGCTGCTCAACCACACCACCAGCATCGGCCACGTCCTGCTGGCACTGGTACTCGCATGGGGCCTGCCGGTGCTGTTCAGCGAATTGCGCCCGCAGAAGGTGCGCGTGCGCCACCTCGGCACGATCATCCGGCTGTGCTTCACGGTGATGGTGGACACCACGCGGTCCAACCTTGCCGTGCTGCGCTTTCTGCTGCTGCCGTCGCAGCGCCGCCACCCGCCGGACTTCGTCAAGATTCCGCTGGAACTGCGCGACCCCAACGCCCTCGCCGTACTGGCCATGATCGTGTGCATAACCCCTGGCACCTCCTGGGCCGAGCTGTCGCTGGACCGCAGCCTGCTGATGCTGCATGTGCTGGAGGTGGGCGATGCGCAGGCCATCATCGACCACGTCAAGGCGAGCTACGAGCGCCCGCTGATGGAGATTTTCGAATGACCGGTTCCGTACTGTCCTGGGCGCTGCCCATCGCCATGTTCCTGCTGGCCGCGGCCATGGTGCTGTGCCTGGTGCGCCTGCTCAAGGGCCCCGCCGCGCAGGACCGCGTGCTGGCGCTGGACTGCATGTACCTCAACGGCATGCTGCTCATGCTGGTACTGGGCATCTACTACGGCAGCACCAACTACTTCGAGGCCGCCATGTTGATCGCACTGCTGGGCTTCGTCAGCTCCACGGCCATGGCCAAGTTCCTCTTGCGCGGCGAGGTGATCGAATGAGCGACGCACTGCCGCTGTGGCTGGACATCGTGCTGTCCGCGCTGGTGCTGTGCGGCGCGGCCATCGCGTTCATGGGGTCACTGGGGCTGCTGCGCCTGGCCACCTACTTCGAGCGCGTGCACGCACCCTCCATCATCGCCACGATGGGCTGCTGGTGCATCATGCATGCCACGCTGGTGTACTTCTCCGTGACGGGCAACGGCCTGGCGCTGCATGCGCTGCTGATTGCCCTGTTCATCGCCATCACCGTGCCCGTGACCAACATCTTCCTGATGCGCGCCGCGCTGTTTCGCGCGCGCCGCGCGGGCGAGAAGGTGCCGCCCAGCCTCAGCCGCGTGGCGGACAGCAGCACGCTCGACTCGTGATTTGCTATTGAAAATATAGCTACTAGCGCTTGACCAACAAGCGCTAGAGCCTTATTTCATTCAAACGCACTCAGCGGCCACCAAAGCCACCACCGCCCGGCGTGTGGATCTCGAACACATCCCCCGCTTCCATTTGCGCCTGCCCGATGTGCTGCAGCAGCTCCGCCCGGCCGTCCGCACGCACGACGCGGTTGACGCCGGGCATGCCCGGCTGCCCACCCGCCATGCCGAAGGCGCCGTGCACCCGGCCGTTGGACAGAATGCTCGCGGTCATGGGCTCCAGGAAGCGGATGCGGCGCACGCCGCCGTCGCCGCCCTTCCAGCGGCCGCCGCCGCCCGAACCGGCGCGGATGGCGTAACTCTCCAGCCGCACGGGGAAGCGGAACTCCAGCACCTCCGGATCGGTCAGGCGTGAATTGGTCATGTGCGTCTGCACCACGCTCGTGCCATCAAAGCCCCCCACCAGCGCGCCCGCGTCGTCGAACTGGCCGCCCGCCCCGCTGCCGCCCGAGATGGTCTCGTAATACTGGTAGCGCGCGTTGCCGAAGGTGAAGTTGTTCATCGTGCATTGGCTGGCCGCCGACACGCCCAAGGCGCCCAGCAGCGCGTTGGTGATGCAGCTGGAGGTCTCCACGTTGCCCGCCACCACCGATGCCGGTGGGTTGGGATTGAGCATGGAGCCCGGCGGAATGATGACCTGCAGGGGTTTCAGGCACCCGGCGTTGAGCGGAATGTCGTCCTCCACCAGCGAGCGGAAGACGTAGAGCACCGCGGCCATGCACACCGCCGTGGGCGCATTGAAGTTGTTGGACTGCTGCGCACTGGTGCCGGTGAAGTCGATCACCGCACTGCGCGTGGCCGCGTCGATGCGCACGGCCACGGTGATCTGCGCGCCGTTGTCCAGCGGCAGGGTGAAATGCCCGTCCTGCACGCGCGCGGCCAACCGCGTGATGGCGCGGCGCACGGACTCCTCGGCGTTGTCCTGCACATGCTGCATATAGGCCTGCACCACGCTCAGGCCGAAGTGCTCCACCATGCGGCGCAGCTCCTGCACGCCCTTCTCGTTGGCGGCGATCTGCGCCTTCAGGTCGGCCAGGTTCTGCTGCGGGTTGCGGCTGGGGTACTCGCCACTCTCCAGCAGCGCAATCATCTCGGCCTCGCGCAGCACGCCGGCATCCACCAGCTTCACGTTGTCGATCTGCACGCCCTCTTCCTCGATGCGCGTGGAAAACGGCGGCATCGACCCCGGCGTGGTGCCCCCCACGTCCGCATGGTGTCCGCGGCTGCCGACATAGAAGGTGGGCTCGGTCGCCTCGTCGTCGTCACCGATATAGACCGGCGTGATCACGGTGATGTCCGGCAGGTGCGTGCCGCCATGGTAGGGGTCGTTCAGCACGAACACGTCGCCGCGCCGCATGTGGCCGCGGTTGCGTGCGATCACGGTGCGGATGCTCTCGCCCATCGATCCCAGGTGCACCGGCATGTGCGGCGCGTTGGCAATCAGCTGGCCCTCGGCGTCGAACAGCGCGCAGCTGAAGTCCAGCCGCTCCTTGATATTCACGGAGTACGCGGTGTTCTGCAGCTGCAGCCCCATCTGCTCGGCAATGTTCATGAACAGGTTGTTGAACACCTCCAGCAGCACCGGGTCCACCTGCGTGCCCGCGGCATGGCGCTGGGCGCGCGGCAGGTGGCGGTGCAGCACCAGATGGTCCAGGGACGTGAGCCGTGCCTGCCAGCCCGGCTCCACCACCGTGGTAGCGTTCTTCTCGGCAATGATGGCCGGGCCCTGCAGCAGGTCGCCGGGGCGCATGTCTTCGCGCACCACCAGCGCGGCGTCGTGCCAGGCCGGTGTGCCGTCCGTGCCCACGGTGAACATGCGCACGGTGTCGCGCCGCGGCACTTCGCGCTCGGGCTGCAGGTCCTGCGCGTGCTCGACCGGCGCATCGCCCGCCACCACGGCTTCCACCGACACCGCCTCCACCATCAGTGCCTTGCCCAGCATGAGGAAGGCAAACCGCTGGCGGTACGCGGCCTCGAAGCCCCGCGTGATCGCCTGCAGGTCGCCAAAGGGCACAGCCAGCGCTGAATCGGTACCCTCGTAGCGCACATGCACGCGCCGACGCACCACGATGTCGCCGCCCGAGAGGCGCTCTTGCGCCATCTCGGCCTCGGCGGCCTGGGCCAGTGCATCCAGCGTGGCCGTGATGCCGGGCAGCGCCTCGGGTGTGAGGCGTGCCTCCACTGCCTTCTCACGCATCACGTTCTGGTCGGCCAGCCCCATGCCGTAGGCCGACAGCACGCCCGCCAGCGGATGCACCAGCACCTGCTGCATGCCCAGCGCATCGGCCACCAGGCAGGCGTGCTGGCCGCCCGCGCCGCCAAAGCACTGCAGCGTGTAGCGCGTGACGTCGTAGCCGCGCGCCACGGAGATCTTCTTGATGGCGTTGGCCATCTGCCGCACCGCGATCTGGATGAAGCCATGCGCGCAGGCCTCGGGCGTCAGCGCGGCTGCGCCATCCGCCGCGCCTGCGGTCTGGCCCGCCAGCGCCGCAAAACGCTCGCGCACCACGGCCGCATCCAGCGGCTCGTCGGCACCATGGCCGAACACGCGCGGGAAGTACGCGGGCTGGATCTTGCCCACCATCACGTTGGCATCGGTCACGGCCAGCGGGCCGCCGCGGCGGTAACTGGCGGGGCCGGGGTTGGCGCCGGCGCTTTGGGGACCTACGCGGAAACGGGCGCCGTCGAACTCCAGGATGGAACCGCCGCCCGCGGCCACCGTGTGAATGCTCATCATGGGCGCACGCATGCGCACGCCCGCCACCTGGGTCTCGAACTCGCGCTCGAACTCACCCGCAAAATGGCTCACGTCGGTGGACGTGCCGCCCATGTCGAAACCAATCACGCGCACCGGCGGCTGCGTTCCGGCCGCACCGGCCCCTGGCGCTGCCTCGGCCTGCGCCGCAATCTGCGCCGTGCGCGCCATGCCCACGATGCCGCCGGCCGGCCCGGAGAGGATGGCATCCTTGCCCTGGAAGCGGTGCGCATCCGTGAGCCCCCCCGAGGACTGCATGAAATACAGCGGCACGCCCGGCATCTCGGCCTCCACCTGCTGCACGTAGCGCCGCAGGATGGGCGACAGATACGCGTCCACCACGGTGGTGTCGCCCCGGCTCACGAACTTCATCAGCGGGCTGGTGCCGTGCGAAGTGCTGACCTGCGTGAACCCGGCAGCCAGCGCCAGGCGGGCGGCTGCTTCCTCATGCGCGGGATAGCGGTAGCCGTGCATGAACACGATGGCCACGCTGCGCAAGCCCGCGTCATAAGCGGCCCACAAACGCTCCTTCAGGTGGTCTTCCTCCAGCGGCTGTACCACCTCGCCGTGCGCGCCCACGCGCTCCTGCGCCTCGATGACGCGGCTGTACAGCAGTTGCGGCAGCACGATGTGCCGATCGAAGATGCGCGGGCGGTTCTGGTAGGCGATGCGCAGCGCGTCCTTGAAGCCACGCGTGGTAACCAGCAGCGTGGGTTCCCCCTTGCGCTCCAACAGCGCGTTGGTGGCCACGGTGGTGCCCATCTTCACGCACTCCACCAATTCAGGCGTCACGGCCTCGCCCGGCGCCAGCCCCAGCAGGTGGCGGATGCCCGCCACCGCCGCATCGCGGTACTGCTCGGGGTTCTCGGAGAGCAGCTTGTGCGTCACCAGGCTGCCGTCGGGGCGCCGGCCCACGATATCGGTGAACGTCCCCCCCCGATCCACCCAGAACTGCCAGAGTTTCTTTGCCATACCCGTTTCCTTTGTGTGCCGCGTGTGAAACATTGCGGAGAAAGAACCCACAATTTACCGATAATTTATCTGCAAGCCTGCATGATCCATACCGGATATTCACCACCCCCCCACGCATATGACCCAACCGCCCGCCGCCACAGGTTCCCGGCTGCTTGACCTGCCACTGGAACGCACGCTGCACGCCTGGGTACAGCGCTTTGGCGAGCCGCGCTGGCGCGGCTGCCACGTGGAAGGCTGGGTGTTCGAAAGCCAGGCCGCGCGCCTTGCTGCGGCGCAGCAGCTGGCAGCCGCAGGCGTGCATGCCCGCTTTCACAGTGCCTACAAGCCGCTGGTACAGCATTTCATGGACCACGTGGATTGCACCCAGGTGGTGCAGGCCCGCGTGCGCTACCCGCTGGCGGCGCACGGGCCTGCACAGCGCTTCCGGTTGGAGGCCTATCCGCTCGCCGCCCTGCTGGGGGGCGGCATCTTGCACATGGAGCCCCACGACGACGCCAGTGGCGGCTACCGCGTGGAACTGGAACTGCGCGACGGCACCCGCACCGTGCAGCACGTGCACGCACCCAACCGCGTACACACCGACATGACGGGCGCCACGGTGCTCTCGCCCACCGGCTGGCTGCGCGTGGGCACACAGGAAGGCGCTGCCGACCTGATCGACACCGCCGTATGCACCGACTACGAGCAGGCCTTCGCCGCGGCGGTGCAGGCGGTGCGCGGTCACGCGTGGCCGGACCATGAGCCGTACTTCGACCGCCTGCTGCTGCGCGTGGACCTGCCGGGCTACGAGCAGCCCGTGGGCGCCACCGGCGAGACCATAAGCACCCTGGAGGCGCTGCACGAGGACCTGTACTTCACGCTGCTGGAGTTCTTCCAACAGCACAGCGGCCGCCCCGTGGGCGACCGCCGGTTGCAGCCCGGGCAGATCGTGCCCGACGTGCGCGCGGGCGACGGCGCTCCGCACGTACAGGTGGACCTACTGCCCTTCGCGGCGTGCGCCGACGACCTGCCAGCCCACCCAACGGCCCACGCCCCGGACAGTTTGGCGACGCTGGACGAGTCCCCTGCCCCTGATCGCATCACCCAGACCCTGCACGCCTGGCCCGCGCAACGTTTCAGTGCCCGGTCACGCCAGGGACGCACCGTATGGGGGCAGTACCACGCGGGCACGCAGGCACCGGTGTTCATCAGTGCGGGCCAGCATGCCAACGAGACATCGGGCATCGTGGGCGCGTTGCGCGCCGCCGAAGTGCTGCAGGCGCAACCCGGCGCGCACTTCGCGCTGATCGCGCTGGAGAACCCCGACGGCTACGCTCTGCACCGCGCGCTGTGCGCCCGCCACCCGGGCCACATGCACCATGCCGCGCGCTACACCGCGCTGGGCGACGATGTGGAATACCGCGACCACGCGCCGCTCTACGAGCGCGAGGCCCGCCAGACCGCGCTGGCGCTGTCGGGCGCGCAACTGCATGTGAACCTGCATGGCTACCCCGCGCATGAGTGGACGCGACCGCTGTCGGGCTATGTGCCGCATGGATTCGAGCAGTGGATGCTGCCCAAGGGGTTCTTCCTCATCCTGCGCTACCACGCCGGCTGGCAGCAGCCCGCGCGTGCGCTGCTGGAGGCCGTGTGCGCGCGCCTGCGGCAAGTGCCGGGGCTGGCGGATTTCAACGCACGCCAGCGGGCCCTCTACGAGCACCACGCGGGCCCGCTGCCCTTCGAGGTGCTGGATGGCATCGCCTGCATGCAGTCGCAGACGTCGCACGATGCGCCGGTGACGCTGATCACCGAGTTCCCCGACGAGACGGTGCACGGCGACGCCTTCCGCTTTGCGCACACGGTGCAGATGCACACCGCCCTGGCCGCCGTGCAGGCCTGGCAGGACATTGCCACGCATCTGCCATCGCCCGTCGGCACTTCAAGCCAAACAGGCCTCTAGCGCTTTACCGACAAGCGCTAACAGCTATCAAATAAATAGCATTTCTCACATGGACGCCGCGGCACGGGCCGCCTGGTCGTACATGCCGGACAGCACGCGCAGCAGGCGCGCCAGCTCGCCAATGTCGCGGTTCAGGCCGTCGTCGGCATTCAGCGCATCGATCAGGCAGCTCTCGCGGATCTCACGGTAGCGCTGCACATGGGCGCGCCCCGCCTCGGTGGCGGCGTAGGTCACGTCCTTGCCGTTCTTGCTGGAGGCCACAACGCCCAGCGCCAGCAGCTTCTTGAGCGAGTAGTTCACCACGTGCGTGTCTTCCACGTTCATGATGAAGCAGATGTCGGCCAGCCGCTTGTCGCGCGCGCGGTGCGTCACATGGTGCAGCACCACCACGTCCAGCGGCGTGAGGTCGCGCAGACCGGCCGCGGCCATGCAGTGCACCACCCAGCGGTGGAACGCATTGCCCGCGACGATGAGGCCGAACTCGAACTCGCTCATCTCCGCACTGCGGTCCGACACCAGGTGCGCGGACGACACGATGGGCCCGCGCGCCTTGGCGGCCTTGCCCACCTTGGCAGTGGCAATGGCAGCGGGGGCCGGGGACTTGGGTCTGGCGGCTGCGGTCATGGTTTCACTCCGAGGACTGCGCAAAAAGCGACAGATGGCATTGGCATGGGATGTGCATGTCGATTGATTGTAGGGAGCAGCCCGATGATTTGCCGGCAATTTATCGACATTCAGGTGAATCACCTAGGCCGTTTCCCTGTGGCCCCCGCTACAGTGAACGCGCTGAGCCCCCTCTCTTCTCAACCCTTGCGGAGACCCCCGAGATGAAGCGTCGAAACCTTGCCGCCGTTGCACTGGCTGCCCTCACCGGCCTGTGCGCCCCCGCCCTGCATGCCCAGACCAAGTGGGACCTGGCCGCCGCCTACCCGGCCACCAATTTCCACACGGAGAACCTGGCGCAGTTCATCAGCGACGTGGACAAGGCGTCGGGAGGCAAGCTCAAGATCACGCTGCATGCCAACGCCGCACTGTTCAAGGCGCCCGAGATCAAGCGCGCCGTGCAGGGCGCGCAGGCGCAGCTCGGCGAGATCCTGCTCGCCAACTTCCAGAACGAATGGCAGATCTTCGGCGTGGACGGCCTGCCCTTCCTGGCTGACAGTTACGACGCGTCGATGAAGCTGTACAAGGCGCAAAAGCCGTTCCTGGAGAAGAAGCTGGCCGAGCAAGGCATGGTGCTGTTGTACGCCGTGGCCTGGCCGCCACAGGGTATCTACACCAAGAAGCCCGTGAACAACGCCGCCGACCTGAAGGGCATCAAGTGGCGCGCCTACAGTCCCGCCACGGCGCGCATCGCCGAGCTGGTGGGCGCGCAGCCGGTGACGGTGCAGGCCGCCGAGTTCTCGCAAGCGCTCGCCACCGGCGTGGTGGAGTCCACCATGACCTCGGGCGCGACGGGCGTGGACAGCAAGCTCTACGAGCACCTCAAGTATTACTACGACACCCAGGCCTGGCTGCCCAAGAACGCGCTCATCATGAACAAGAAGGCATTCGATGCGCTGGACAAGCCCGCGCAGGAAGCCGTGCTCAAGGCCGCCGCCGACGCGCAGACCCGCGGCTGGGCCGCCAGCCGCCGCGTGAACGAGGACACGTTGGCCAAGCTCAAGGCCGAGGGCATGCAGGTAGTGCCGCCCAGCAGCCAGCTGAAGGCCGACATGGCCAAGGTGGGCGACACCATGCTCAAGGAATGGCTGGACAAGGCCGGGCCCGACGGCAAGGCGCTGATCGACGCCTACCGCAAGTAACGCATCCCAACGCCCAGAGCCTCCACGCGCCAGACCACGATGCGACGCCTGTTGAACTTCCTCTATGACGGCGCCGCCGCGCTGGCGGCGCTGTGCATGGTGGCGCTTCTGTGCGCCGTGCTGCTGTCCATCGTGAGCCGGCAGCTCAGCTTCCATGTACCGGGCATCGACGCCTACGCGGGCTATCTCATGGCGGCTGCAGGCTTTCTGGCGCTGGCGCATACCCTCAAGCGCGGCGAGCACATCCGCGTGACGCTGGTGCTGAGCGCCCTCAAGGGGCGCGCGCACCAGGCGCTGGAGCTGTTCGCGCTGGCCCTGGGCACGCTGCTGGCCGTGCTGTTCGCGTACTACAGCGTGCGGCTGGCCTGGCAGTCGCATGCGTTCAACGACATCTCCACCAGCAGCGACGCCACGCCGCTGTGGCTGCCGCAGCTGTCCATGGGCGTAGGCGCGATGGTGATGGCGATAGCCTTCGTGGACGAACTGGTGCTGCAGCTCCTGGGCCGGCGCGCGGGCGCCACGCCGGGCGAAGCCCTGCGCAACGAATGACCGGAAGACGCCTTCATGAGTGACCTTGCCATCACCGGCCTGTTGATCCTGTCGCTGTTCCTGATCCTGGGCAGCGGCGTGTGGATCGGGCTCACGCTCTCGGGCGTGGCCTGGATCGGCATGCAATTGTTTTCCTCGCGCCCCGCGGGCGACGCCATGGCGGTGACCATCTGGGGCTCATCGTCGAGCTGGACGCTCACCGCCCTGCCCCTCTTCATCTGGATGGGCGAGATCCTGTTTCGCACGCGGCTGTCGCAAGACATGTTCAAGGGCCTGGCCCCGTGGGTGCAGGGCCTGCCCGGGCGGCTGCTGCACACCAACGTGGTGGGCTGCACCATCTTTGCCGCCGTGTCGGGGTCCAGCGCCGCCACCTGCGCCACCATCGGCAAGATGACGCTGCCCGAGCTCACGCGCCGCGGCTACCCCGAGAAGATGGTCATCGGCACGCTGGCCGGCGCCAGCACGCTGGGCCTGCTGATCCCGCCCTCGATCATCATGATCGTCTACGGCGTGACGGCCGAGGTATCGATCTCCAAGCTGTTCATTGCCGGCGTGCTGCCCGGGGTGCTGCTGGCCGCGCTGTTCTCTGGCTACATCATGTTCTGGGCATTGCGCCACCCCGACCAGGTCCCAGCGGCAGACCGGCAGATGGGCCTGCTGGACAAGCTGCGCGAATCGCGCGCGCTGATTCCCGTGGTGCTGCTCATCGCCGCGGTGCTGGGCTCCATCTACACGGGCATCGCCACCGCCACCGAGGCCGCGGCCGTGGGCGTGGTGGGCTCGCTGGCGCTGTCCGCGGCGCAGGGGTCGCTGAACTGGGCGAGCTTTCGCGACGCGCTCATGGGCGCCACGCGGCTGTACTGCATGATCGCGCTGATCCTCGCGGGCGCGGCCTTCCTCACGCTGGCCATGGGCTACATCGGCCTGCCGCGGCACCTGGCGGAATGGATCTCTTCGCTGGGGCTGAGCCAGGCGCAACTGGTGGTGGCGCTGGCCGTGTTCTACATCGTGCTGGGCTGCTTCCTGGACGGCATCTCCATGGTGGTGCTGACCATGGGCGTGCTGATGCCCACGGTGAGCGCAGCGGGCATCGACCCCATCTGGTTCGGCGTCTTCGTCGTGCTGGTGGTGGAGATGGCGCAGATCACCCCGCCCGTGGGCTTCAACCTGTTCGTGCTGCAGGGCATGACGGGCAAGCAGCTGCCGTGGATCGCCCGCGTGGCCGCTCCCATGTTCCTGCTGATGTGCGCGGCCGTCACGCTGATCTATGTGTTTCCGGGCATCGTGACCTGGCTCCCGCAGCAAATGACGGCGCGTTGACGAGGCCGCCGCCGCTCGGCAGCGCCTCGCTACAATGCGCCGATGTTCCACGTTCTTGCCATCTGCGCCGGTGCCTGCGCCGGCGCGCTCGCGCGCTGGCAGCTGGGCCTGTGGCTCAACACGCAGGGCGCGCTGCTGCCCTGGGGCACGCTCGCGGCCAACCTCATCGGCGGCTACCTCATCGGCCTGTGCCTGGCGCTGTTCCAGGCACTGCCGCAGTTGGACCCGGTATGGCGCGCGCTGCTCATCACGGGCTTTTTGGGGGCGCTGACCACCTTCTCCACCTTCTCGGCCGAAGTGGTCGGGCTGCTGCAGCAGCAGCGCCTGGCGCAGGCCCTGGGCCTGTGTGCGCTGCATGTGGCCGGCTCGCTGTGCATGACCTGGGCCGGGCTGCACAGCCTGCCCTGGCTGTGGGCGGGCGCGCGGCAAGGCGCTTGATCACTATTAATTTAATAGCTGCTAGCGCTTGATACATAAGCGCTACAGGCCATTTTCATTAAAATCCCCCCGCTACACTGCGCACCCCGGCGACTGCCCCACAGACAGCCGCCTCCACTGAAAAATCATCCATGCAAGCCAATACCGACCTTCAAGACAGCCGCCTGGCGCATGCCTGGGCCGAGCTGCACAACTACGCCGTTGCCGGCAATCCGCTGCACGCCGACGCCTACCGCCTCGCCTTCGCCGACCCCGAGTTCATGCTGCGCCGCGAGACGCGCGGCATCCGTTTTCAACTGGAACTGCTGAAGCCCGACCTGGGCCAGACGGCGCAGGGCATCGAGCACACCGTCGTGGTGTACGGCAGCGCACGCTTCATCTCGCCCGAAGCGGCCGAGCAGCAACTGGCCGATGCACGCGCCAGCGGCGATACCGAGCGCATTGCGCGCGCCGAGCGTGCGGTGAAGAACGCCTATTACTACGACCAGGCCCGCCAGTTCGCACGCCTGGTGGCCGAGTACAGCGAGAGCCGCCCGCCCGCCGAGCGCCTGTACATCTGCACCGGCGGCGGCCCGGGCATCATGGAGGCGGCCAACCGCGGTGCGCACGACGCAGGGGCACTCAACGTGGGCCTCAACATCTCGTTGCCGCACGAGCAAAGCGGCAACCGCTTCATCTCGCCCTCGCTGTCGTTCAAGTTCCACTATTTCGCGCTGCGCAAAATGCACTTCATGATGCGCGCCAAGGCCCTGGTGCTGTTCCCTGGCGGCTTCGGCACGCTGGACGAACTGTTCGAGGTGCTCACGCTGGTGCAGACCGGCAAGGCCAAGCCCGTGCCCATCGTGTTGTTCGGCGTGGCCTTCTGGAAGAAGCTGATCAACTTCGAGGCGCTCGTGGAGCAAGGCACGATCTCGCCCGAGGACCTCCAGCTGTTCCACTACACCGACGACCCAGCCGAGGCCTGGAGCATCATCCGCACGTTCTACGAACTCTGACCGCGCACCGGCGGCGCGGCGCACCCTGCGGACCGCCTTGCAAATCCAGGCCTGTCAGGGATGCGGCGGAGGGGCCGGCGCCTCGCCGCGCAACCGCCAGGCCACGCGCGCACCCAGCCCCACGGTGGCGCCCACGGCCCAGAACAGGCCACTCAGCCCCACCAGCGCGCTCGCGGTGCCAAACAGCAGCGGCATCACCACGCTGGAGCCGTTGATCGCCATCAGCCGCAGACCCAGTGCCTCGCCATGGCGGTGCGGGGGCGTGAGTTGGTGCAGCATGCTCATGATCATGGGCTGCACCGAGCCCAGCGCGAACCCCAGCAGCACCGAGCACGCTCCCAGCGTCACGGCCGTCGGCAGCAGCGGATAGACCGCGAACAGCAGTGCCGTCGCCACCATGGCGCCGGTGACCACGGTGGATTCGCGCAGCCGGTCGGCCACCAGCGGCATGAGCACGCGGATCACCGCGGCGGCAATCGCGAACGCGCCGAGGATGGAGCCGATCACCGAGGCCGACAGCCCCCGCTCATGCCCCAGCAGCGGCACCACGAAGGTGTGCACGTCCCAGCACGACGACAGCAGCCAGTTCACGATGAGCAGCCGCCGAAAGCCGGGCTCGGCCAGCAGGTCCCAGGCCCGCGCGCGCGTGCCGTCCTCCGCGGCCACCACTGGCGGCATCTCCTGCGTGCCGCGCACCCAGAACCAGGTGGCCAACGGCAATACGGCCATGAGCGCGAAGGCCGCGCGAAAGCCCATGGTCGCGCCCGCCTGCGCACCCGCGTGATCGATCAGCAGCCCCGCGCAGAACGGGCCCACGAAGTTGGACACCGCCGGCCCGATGGCCAGCCAGCTGAAGACCTGGCGCAGCTGCGTGCCGCCGTGCGCGGCGCGACCCACGTGGCGTTGCAAGGCGATCGTGGCAGCCCCCGTGGCGCCACCGGTGAGCAGTGCCGCAGCGCACAGCACCGCAAACGTCGGCCATACCAGCGCCGCGCCGGCACCCAGGACGGCCGCGACGACCGCGTGGCGCACCGGGCGCTTGAGCCCATGGCGGTCGGCATAGCGTCCCGCCGGCAGCGCCAGGAACACCTGCGTGAGCGCGAACAGCGCCAGCAGCACGCCCACGGCCGCCGCGCTGTAGCCCTCGCGCAGCGCCAGCAGCGGCGCGGCCATGCGCATGCCCGCCATGCTGGCGTGGATGCAGATCTGGCCGGCGATCAGCCGCGCAAGCGCCAGATTCAAGTCACTCGCCTTCGTCTTCGATCAGCAGGTCCGGCAAGGGTGCACCCTCTGCATCGCCCTGCCCCGCCGCCGGCTCCGGCGCGGGCAGCTCCTGCACGCCGCGCAGCTTGCGCTGGATGGCACGTGTGCGCACATCCACCTGCTCGAATTTCTTGGCCGCCGCGTCGATGGACTTGCGCGTGGCCTCCACCACGTCGCCGAACTTGGCGAACTCGGTCTTCACCTGGCCCAGCACGCTCCACACCTCGGACGAGCGCTTCTCGATGGCCAGCGTCTTGAATCCCATCTGCAAGCTGCTGAGCATGGCCGCCAGATTGGCAGGCCCGGTGATCATCACGCGGCAGTCGTTCTGCACCGCCTCGACCAGCCCGGGGCGGCGCATGACTTCGGCAAACAGCCCTTCGGTGGGCAGGTAGAGCACCGCGAAGTCGGTGGTGTACGGAGGCGCCACGTATTTGCTGAAGATCTTCTTGGCTTCCAGGCGGATGGAGGATTCGAAGGCGTTGCCCGCCGCCGTGATCGCGAGCTTGTCCGCCGTGTCCTGCGCGTCCAGCAGGCGCTGGTAGTGCTCCACGGGGTACTTGGAGTCGATGGGCAGCCACACGGGCTGCTCGTCGCTCTTGCCCGGCAGGCGGATGGCAAACTCCACCAGATCGTCGCTGCCCGGCATGGTCTTGACGTTGCGGGCGAACTGCTCGGGCGTGAGCACGTTGTCGATGATCGCGCCCAGCTGCATTTCGCCCCAGGTGCCGCGCGTCTTCACGTTGGTCATCACGCGCTTCAGGTCGCCGACGCTGCCGGCCAGCGTCTGCATCTCGCCCAGGCCCTTGTGCACCTGCTCCAGCCGGTCGCTCACCAGCTTGAAGGACTCGCCCAGGCGCTGCTCCAGCGTGGCGTGCAGCTTTTCGTCCACGGTGCGGCGCATCTCCTCCAGCTTGGCCGCGTTGTCGCCCTGGATGGCGGCCAGGCGCTCGTTGAGCGCGCCGCGCAGCGCCTCGGCATTGTTCTGGCTGCTGGCAACCAGGCCGGACAGCTGCTGCCCCATGGACTCCTGCAGGGCGGAGAACTGGTTGCGCAGCTGCTGCGTGGTGCCTTCGAGCTGGTCGCGCAGCGCGCCCGACATGGTGCCCAACTGGCCCTGGATGTCGCCCTTGAGCGAGTCCAGCGTGCCGCGCGTGGTGCCGCTCAGCGCCTCGAAGCGCTCCTGGATGCGCTGGCCGAAGAGCTGCGTGCTCTCGGCCATGGCGTCGCGCGACTTGAGGCTGTCGGCCGCCAGCGCCTGCGCCGTCTGGCTCAGCTCGGCACGAAAGGCGGACAGCGCATCCGCCTGCTCCTTGCGGGCTACGGCGGCATCGGCGCGCGCCTGCGCCAGGTGCTGCTCCAGACGCGACTGCAGCGCGGCAAAGGACGCCTGCAGCTCGCCGCGGCTGGTGCGCGACTCCTGCGCCGCCAGCGCCAGCCGCTCGTCCAGCAGGGCCTGCGTGGTCTGGGTGAACCCGCGCAGTTGCTGGGCCATGGCATCCAGCGCTCCGTCATTCTTGGCCACGGCCAGCTGCGTGGCCTGCACCGCAGATTCCAGCGACTGCAGGCGCGCCAGCCATTCGGGCGGCAGGTCCACGCGCGGGCGGCGCAGTAGCAGCACCGCCAGCAACACCACGGTGAGCACCAGCAACGCCAGTGCGGCGGTCATTTCGAATGTCATTCTTAAACTATCAAAACAATAGCTGTTAGCGCTTATCCATCAAGCGCAAGAGGCCAATTTCATTCACACTTTGGCGGGCGTGTTCACGGGAGTGAGGGCACCGCGCCCGTCGAAGAACGCCACCAGGTTGTCCGCCGCCAGTTGCGCCATGGCGAGCCGCGTGGGCACGGTGGCGCTGGCGATGTGCGGGGTGAGCACCACGTTGGGCACCTCCAGCAACGCGGGGTGCACCGCGGGCTCGCCTTCGAACACGTCCAGTCCCGCGGCAGCGATGCGGCGCTCCTTGAGCGCCTGGGCCAGCGCCGCGTCATCCACGATGCCGCCGCGCGCGATGTTGATCAGCGTGGCCGTGGGCTTCATGCGCGCGATCTCGGCCGCGCCGATGGCGTGGTGCGACTCGGGCGTGTAGGGCAGCACCAGCACCAGGTGGTCGGCCTGGGCCAGCAGCTCGTCCTTGCCCACGTAACGCGCCTTGCATTCGGCCTCCAGCGCGGGCGACAGGCGCGAGCGGTTGTGGTAGATCACGTTCATGCCAAAGCCATGCGCCCCACGCTTGGCAATGCCCTGTCCGATGCGGCCCATCCCAAGGATGCCCAGCGTGCTGCCATGCACCTCGCAGCCGGCGAACATGTCGTAGCTCCAGCGCGTCCACTGGCCGGCGCGCAGGTAATGCTCGCTCTCCGTGATGCGCCGCGCCGTGGCCATGAGCAGCGCAAAGCCGAAATCGGCCGTGGTCTCGGTCAGCACGTCGGGCGTGTTGGTGCCCTGCACGCCGGCGGCGGTCATCGCGGCGATGTCGAAGTTGTTGTAGCCCACCGTCATGTTGGCCGCGATGCGCAACTGCGGGCAGGCGGCCAGCAGCTCGGCGTTCACCGGCTGGGTGCCGGTGAGCAACGCGCCGTCCTTGCCCTGCAGCCGCTCAATGAGCTCGGCCTGCGTCCACAGGTTGTCGTCCTGGTTGGCATACACCTCGAAATGCTGCGTCAGGCGCTCAATGACCTCGGGAAAGATCTTGCGCGCGACGAGGATGTGGGGCTTGGACATGGGAAGTGCTCCTTTCGGTCAGGTGTCGGCAGCCTGAACGCGGGGCCGTGCCGAGGCACCCCGCGGTTCAGGCCCGGGCTCATTGCAACCAGATGAAGGTCATCACGACGAACAGCGGCACCAAGATGCCGCACGACCACAGCATGTAGCCGAAGAAGCTGGGCATCTTCACGCCGCGGTCCTCCGCAATCGCCTTGACCATGAGGTTGGGCGCGTTGCCGATGTAGGTGTTGGCGCCCATGAACACGGCGCCCGCCGAGATGGCGGCCAGCGTGGCGGCATGCGTGGTCATCAGCGTGGCCGCATCGCCGCCGGCCGTGTTGAAGAACACCAGGTAGGTGGGCGCGTTGTCCAGGAACGAACTGAGCAGGCCGGTGGCCCAGAAATACATCGCCGGATCGGGCGAGCCGTCGGGCCGCGTGACGGCGGAGACGATGGCGCCGAAAGGCCCGTTCACGCCGGCCTTGAGCATGGCAATGACGGGAATGATGGTCAGGAAGATGCCCGCGAACAGCTTGGCCACCTCCTGCATCGGGCCCCAGCCGAACTGGTTGTCTGCATGCACTTGCCGCGGCGTCAGCGCCAGCGATGCCACGGTCACCGCGATCAGCCCCGCATCGCGCACCAGGCCGGGCAGGCCCAGCGGCGTGCCGGCGATCACCCATTCCACGGGCGACTTCCAAATGCCGCTGAGCAGCACCAGCCCCACCACGGCCAGCAGCAGCACGAAATTGATCTTGCCGTCAAAACCCAGCGCGGCCGGTGCCGAGTCGGGGGTGGGATCGGTGCGGCTGACTTCACCCGCCTGGCGGTAGTACCAGCTGTCCAGTACATAGAACAGCACCAGCAGCACGCCAATCAGGAACAGCGTTTCCGGAAACACGTGCCGCGCCGTCCAGAAGAAATCCACGCCCTTGAGGAAGCCCAGGAACAGCGGCGGATCGCCCAGCGGCGTGAGCGAGCCGCCGGCGTTGGAGACGATGAAGATGAAGAACACCACCACGTGCGCCACATGCTTGCGGTTGTCGTTGGCACGGATCAGCGGACGGATCAGCAGCATGGACGCGCCCGTGGTGCCCATGAAGCTGGCCAGCACCGCGCCCACGGCGAGCAAGCCGGCATTCAGGGCCGGGCTGCCGTGCAGATTGCCACGGATATAGATACCACCCGCCACGGTGAACAGCGCCGTGAGCAGGATCACGAAGGGCAGGTATTCCGCGACCAGCGCATGCGCGAAGCCCGCCGCCGCCACGCCGGGGCCAAAGACCACGGCAAACGGCACCAGAAACGCCAGCGCCCACGCGGCGGTGACCTTGCCGAAGTGGTGGTGCCAGAACAGCGGCGCCAGCAACGGCAGCAGCGCAATGCTCAACAGCACGCCGGCAAACGGGACACCCCACAGCACCGACAGCTGGCTGCCGTCGATCTCCGCCGCCCCCGCCAGCGCGGGTGCCAGGCACAGCAGCCCAAGGGCCAGGGTGCGGATGGGGTTCATGGACAGGTCTCCTCGGGTCGTTCTTGGGAAAGTTGAAATGCCGCCGGCGGCGCCAGGCGCGCGCTCACTGCGGCGAGGGAATCTCGAACACCTGGCGCAGGTAAGCCAGGTATTTCTCGTCGTTGCACATGTTCTTGCCGGGTGCGTCCGACAGCTTGGCCACGGGCTGGCCGTTGCAGCGCGTCATCTTGATCACGATCTGCAGTGGCTCGTAGCCCAGATCGTTGGTCAGGTTGGTGCCGATGCCGAACGCCAGCTGGCAGCGGCCATTGAAGCGCTGGTACAGCTCGATGATGCGCGGCACGGTCAGCGCGTCGCTGAAGATCAGCGTCTTGGTCAACGGGTCCACACGGTTGTCGCGGTAGTGCTGCAGCAGCCGCTCGCCCCATGCGAAGGGGTCGCCGCTGTCGTGGCGCGCGCCATCGAACAGCTTGCAGAAGTACAGGTCGAAGTCGCGCAGGAAGGCGCTCATGCCGTACACGTCGGACAGCGCGATCCCCAGGTCGCCGCGGTATTCCTTGGCCCACATCTCGAAGCCGAACACCTGGCTGTCGCGCAGCCGCGGGCCGAGGGACTGGCAGGCCTGCAGGTATTCGTGCGCCATGGTGCCCAGCGGCGTCACGCCCAGCTTCATTGCGTACAACACGTTGCTCGTGCCCGCAAACTGCCCCGGCGCGCCGCGCCGGTCGTCAGAGCCCAGGCGCACGCACAGCACGCGCAGCACCTCCTCGTGCCAGGCGCGCGAAAAGCGCCGACGCGTGCCGTAGTCGGCAATCTTGAGACTGTCCAACCCCGGCTGCTGCAGCTGGCCGATCTTGGCTTCGAGCCGGCGGCGCCCCTCGGGAAAGTCGGGCACCTTCTGCGTGTTGCGGAAGTACACCTCGTTCACGATCGCCAGCACCGGGATCTCGAACAGGATGGTGTGCAGCCAGGGCCCGGTGATGGTGATGTCGATCTCGCCCGAGGGCAGCGCGCTCACGCGGATGTACTTCTCGTTGAGGCGAAACAGCCCCAGGAAGTCGACGAAGTCGCTCTTGATGAAGCGCAGCGAGCGCAGGTAGGCCAGCTCCGCGTCCTGGAACTGCAGGCTGCACAAAGCGCGGATCTCGTCGCGGATCTCGCTGACGAAGGGCGCCAGCTCCACACCCGGGTTGCGGCACTTGAAGCGGTACTCCACCTGCGCGCCCGGAAACTGGTGCAGCACCACCTGCATCATGGTGAACTTGTACAGGTCGGTGTCGAGCAGGCTGGTGATGATCATGGATGCGCGCGGGGCAGACTGTCCCGCTACTGGACATGGCGATGGGGATCCGCCGCGCCGCCACACACGCGTGGCCGGGCCGGCGAGCCCCTGATTCTGGCATCAACCCACCCGGGCCGCCGCGAACCGGCGCGCAGCCCCGGCAGCCCTCAGGGAAAGCCGGCGCGCCGCGCCCGCGATCAACGCGCCACGCACAAGGGCTGCAGTGCCTGGCGCAGCCGATCGGGCAGCGCACGCGGACGGCGGTCGTCCCGTCCCACGTACACATGCACGAAGTGGCCGCAAGCCGCACTCATGGCCTCGCCCTGGGCGAACAGGCCGACCTCGTAGCGCACGCTCGTGTCACCCAGCCGCGCCACACGGATGCCGGCGTCGATGGTTTGCGGGAACGCCAGCGACGCGAAATAGTTGCACTGCGTCTCGATGACCAGCCCGATGGTGTCGCCGTGATGGATGTCCAGCGCGCCCTGCTCGATCAGGTAGGCATTCACCGCGGTGTCGAACCAGCTGTAGTACACGACGTTGTTCACATGGCCATAGACGTCGTTGTCCATCCAGCGCGTACCGATGGAGCGAAACACCGCGTAGGCCTCGCGCGGCTGCGGCCGGGGCCGCTGGGCCGTGCCTGCAGCGCCTGCCGCACCTGAGGGAGAGAGGGACGTGTTCATGAGGCGCTGATTCTGCCAGCGGCCAGCGGCGGCCTCCCCTTGTCCCCTGTCTTCGTTCGTAATAGGCAGCGCGCAGTCCACCGCCGGTCCAGATGTAACCAACAGAACTTTGGGAGTTGCCCCTAAAAATGCTGCATTGCAACAAAAAAGCTTGCGCCTATCGACAGGATCCCTAAAATTCGGCTCATGCTGCACTGCAACATGACGCACAGCAGGGCAGATGTCTCAACCCGCCCATCCCGGGCATTCAATGGAGATATGACATGTCGCTGACCCCTGAGCAAATCCTCGCTTCCCACAAGGCCAACTTGGAGACCCTGTTCGGCCTGACGAACAAGGCCTTCGAAGGCGTGGAGAAGCTCGTCGAGTTGAACGTGACCGCCTCGCGCGCTGCCCTGGCCGAAGCCGCCAGCCACACCCAGGCCGTGCTGTCCGCCAAGGACGCACAAGAGCTGCTCGCACTGCAAGCCAGCCTGTTCCAGCCCCTGGCCGAAAAGGCCGTGGCTTACAGCCGCCACCTGTACGACATCGCTTCCGGCACGGGCGCCGAGTTCGGCAAGACCTTCGAAGCCCAGGCCGCAGAAGTGCAGCGCAACTTCACCAACCTGGTGGACAGCGCCGCCAAGAACGCCCCCGTTGGTTCCGAGACCACCGTCGCCGTCTTCAAGAGCGCTGTGTCTGCCGCCAACAACGCCTTCGAGTCGGTGCAAAGGGCCGTGAAGCAGGCCAGCGATGTGGCCGAAGCCAACTTCAACGCCGTGGCCAACTCTGCCGCCACCGCTGCCAAGACGGCGACCGCCGCAACCGCTGCTCCCCGCAAGCGTTGAGTGAATCGCTGCCACGTCGCTGGCAGATTTCAGGGTTTACCCCTATAATTCACCCACTGGCCCGGCGATGGGAATGAACGTCGCAGGGCCCTCCAGTTGTCTCCTTGGATCCTCTCGAAACTCTGGTTTCCTGGATCCCTTCAAGCCCAGTCCCTGACTGGGCTTTTTTTTGGGCGGATGACCGCCGCGGCCTACCGGCGCCTTCGGCAGCAGCCGAGGCTCCGGCAGCGCCCGTCAATCAGCGGCCTGGATGGCGCCCGCCTGCGTGAGGCGCTCGGCCACCAGCAGCTTGTGCATCTCGGCCTGGGTCATGATGCCCAGGTCCTCGGCCACCACGGCAATCGGCTTGCCCGTGGCAATGGCCGACTTGGCGATGGCGGCCGCCTTCTCGTAACCGATCAGCGGGTTGAGCGCGGTCACCAGCGTCACCGACGCGGCGATGCGTTCCGTCAGCAGCCCCTGGTTGGCCACGATGCCCTCCACGCAGTTCACCTGCAGGGTGTGGCAGGCCTTGGCCAGGTGGTGCAGGCTCTTGTGCAGCGCCCAGCCCATCAGCGGTTCAAAAGCGTTGAGCTGCAATTGCCCGGCTTCGGCAGCCATGGTGATGGCGGCGTCGTTGCCGATCACTTCGAAGCACACCTGGTTCATCACCTCGGGAATAACGGGGTTGACCTTGCCGGGCATGATGGACGAGCCCGCCTGGCGCGCGGGCAGCTGGATGTCTCCCACGCCGGCTTGCGGGCCCGAGGACAGCAGGCGCAAGTCGTTGCTGATCTTGGAGAGCTTGGCGGCGATGCGCTTGAGCACGCCCGAGATGTCAACGAAGGCCCCCGTGTCCGACGTGGCGGCGATCAGGTTGGCCGCGGCCTTGACCGGCACGCCCGACAGCCGCGCCAGCTCAGGGATGACCACGTCCACGTAGCCGACGGGCGCGTTGATGCCGGTGCCGATGGCGGTGCCGCCCATGTTCACCTCGGTCATCAGGTAGGCGGACTCGCGCAGGCGGCGCTCATCGTCGGCAATCATGGCGGCGAAGGCGGCAAACTCCTGGCCCAGCGTCATGGGCACGGCATCCTGCAACTGGGTGCGGCCGATCTTCAGGATGCCCTTGAATTCCTCGGCCTTGGCCGCGAACGCGCCGCGCAGGGCCGACAGGGCCTTGAGCAGCGTCTCGATACCGAAATAGGTGGCGATCTTCAGCGCCGTGGGGTAGGCATCGTTGGTGCTTTGCGATGCGTTGACGTGATCGTTCGGGTGGATCGTGTCATAGCGGCCTTTGGGCAATCCCAGGTGCTCCAGGGCACGGTTGGCGATCACCTCATTGGCGTTCATGTTCGTGGAGGTGCCGGCACCACCCTGGATCACGTCCACGACGAACTGGTCGTGCAACTGTCCGGCGATCAGGTCGTCGCAGGCTTGGGCAATGGCGTGGGCTTGGGTTGCGTTGATCGCGCCCAGCTGCAGATTGGCGTGGGCGGCGGCCTTCTTGACGAAGGCAAAGGCCCGGATCAACTCGGGCATGTGGGCCACGGTGTGGCCGGTGATGGGAAAGTTTTCTACGGCACGAGCGGTGTGGACGCCCCAATACGCGTCCGGGGGAATGGTCTTGATACCGATGAAGTCATGTTCTTGACGCATGGTCGATCTGCTTTCTAGCGAAATGGAATAAACAAAAGGGGAACAAAGCCAGGCCCCAAGTGAAAACACCGCCTGAGGTGCAGGCGGTGCTTGGTGGGCGCAGCCGTGGAGCGCCCTGGAGCCGGGCGCGCACCTTGTGGGCGCATGTGCCGGGCCAGACGTGGGGGAGTGTCAGGATTTCTGTGTGTGAGGCTGTTGAATCCGTCAC